>SXRG01000096.1 GCA_005793645.1 Burkholderiales bacterium | reverse complement strand
GTCGCGGTGGATGCGATCCAATCGCATGACATCCGCCGTGCCTTGGCTAGCCTGCATGCGCGGGGAATGGCTGCGAGCAGTCTTGCACGTACCCTGTCCGGTTGGCGTAGCCTGTTCCGCTATCTGTCTCAGCAGCATGGTCTCAGCAACAACCCCTGTTTGGGGATACGGCCGCCGCGCGGGGAGAAGCGCCTGCCTCACACCCTGAGCCCGGATGAAATGGGGGCCCTGCTGGCTCCGGGGGCCGATGAGGTAGGGACTGATCTGCTGGCGATCCAGGATCGCGCCATGTTTGAGTTGATGTATTCCTCGGGTCTGCGTCTGGCCGAATTGACGGGGCTAGGGCTGCATAGTATGGATCTGGCGAGTGGTGAGATCCGGGTGGTTGGTAAGGGGCGTAAGGAACGGGTCGTGCCGGTCGGTTGCGCCGCATTGGCAGCTATACAGGCTTGGTTGAGCGTACGCCATTGCGTGGTTCGGGGGGAGGAGGTCGCGCCGATGCCGCTCTTCATCGGGGCGCGCGGAGCACGCATCAACCCGGCTGTGGTGCGCGAGCGACTGAGACGCTTGGCGCTGCGCCATGGCATGACGCAACGCGTCCATCCGCATGCCCTGCGCCATTCCTTTGCGAGTCATGTTCTGCAGTCGTCGGGTGATCTGCGTGCGGTGCAGGAGATGCTGGGTCACACCAGTTTGTCCACCACGCAGGTCTACACCCACCTCGATTTTCAACACCTTGCCAATGTCTATGACAGTGCCCACCCACGGGCGAAGCGTAAGTCCTGATCCGGATCAGGCCCAGCGCACGATGTCGGTCATGGGCTGGCGCAGTTTTGGGGTCTGCGGCTTGATGCGGTAACCGAAGGCAACCATGACGGCGAGGCCAAAGCGGCCGTCTTCAAGCAGGCCGGCCTCGCTTAAAACGGTCTCGGCCTCTTCTTGGTTAAACCCCTCAATGGCGCAGGAATCGATGCCGATCAGCGCGGCGGCGGTCATCATGTTGCCCAGTGCGATGTAGCACTGTCGGCAGGACCAGTCGAACATGGCGCGTGGGTTGTCGGTCAGATGAAAATCGTTTTCCTGAAAACTGCGGTAACGGGTCAGGCGTTGGGCGATGCGATCCGCATCGAAGTGCTGGACATCACGCATCAACCCCAGCAACCAGGGCGAGTCGTGGTGCATGTCAGTAGAGCGGCGGGCGAGGATGGCGACGAAGTGGCTGGCGGTGGGTAGATGGCCTTGCGCGCCCCAGGTAACGGTCTTTAGTTTGTCACGCAGGGCCTGGTCCTGGATGACGACGAATCGCCAAGGTTCGTATCCAAAGGAGGCTGGCGACAGGCGTCCGGTTTCGAGCAGGCACTCGAACACATCCGCCGGGATCTTGCGTTCGGGATCGAAGGCCTTGCAGGCATGACGAAAATGAAAGGCTTCGAGCAGGGTTTCTTGGCTGATCATGGGGTACCTCGACACGCGTGTGGGAATGTATTTTTGGCCATTATATCGGGTGGTTGTCTTTACAGCCTGAGCCCATTGGGTGACCATCCGGCCCCATGATTCTGGGTATTGGTAGTGATCTCGTACAAGTGGCACGCATGGCGGTGGTCTACACGCGCCATGGCGAGCGCTTGGTGCGCCGCCTGTTGGCTCAAAAGGAATGGGCCGATTTTGGCCGTGCGGCGTCGAAGCCGCATTTTCTGGCCAAGCGTTTTGCGGCCAAGGAGGCGCTGGCCAAGGCGGTTGGAACGGGGTTGCGTCCGCCGGTTGTGTTGACGGCGATGGCGGTGGGCCACGATGCGCTGGGCAAGCCGGTGTTTGAGTTTGAGGCTGGTCTGTCGGACTGGCTGACACAAAACGGGATGCATCGAATCCATTTGAGTCTGTCCGATGAGCGTGACATGGCCTTGGCCTTTGTGGTGGTCGAATCATGAATCTTTCTGCGCAACGATTGCCGTTAGGCGGGTTGATGGTAGATGTGGAAGGTCGGGTGTTGACCGATGCCGACCGCTGCCGTTTGTTGCACCCCCTGGTGGGCGGCGTGATCTTGTTCACGCGCAATTTCGAAAACGCAGATCAGATTGATGCGCTGATTCACGAGATACATATTTTGCGCCACCCTGCCTTGCTCGTCGGTGTCGATCACGAGGGTGGCCGGGTACAGCGTTTTCGGGCCGGGTTTACCGCTATTCCGCCCATGCGCGCACTGGGCGAGATGTGGGATACGCATCCGCAACGGGCGCGTCTGATGGCGCGGGATGCCGGCTATGTGATGGCTGCTGAACTACGCGCTGTGGGGGTGGATTTTAGCTTTGCGCCGGTGCTGGACTTGGACTACGGGGGCAGCCGGGTGATCGGTGATCGGGCCTTCCATGCGGAGCCTAAGGCCGTGTTTGAGTTGGCGCATGCCCTTATGCTAGGCCTGCACGATGCTGGCATGTCGGCCTGCGGTAAGCACTTTCCTGGGCATGGCTTTGTAACGGCCGATTCGCATGTGGATATTCCGATCGATCCCCGTCCCCTGGTCGAGATTGGGCCGGATCTCCTGCCCTTCCGGCGCATGATCGAGCACGGTTTGGCGGCCGTGATGCCGGCGCATGTTATTTATCCCGAGGTAGATGCCGCCCCGGCTGGTTTTTCGTTACGCTGGTTGACAGACATCCTGCGCCACGAGATGGGTTTTGAGGGGGTGATCTTCAGCGATGACCTATCGATGGAAGGGGCTAGCGTCGCTGGTGATGTGGTGGCACGGACGCAGGCAGCCTGGGCGGCCGGTTGTGATATGGCGTTGATCTGCAATCGTCCCGATCGTGTCGATGAGGTATTGGCGCGGGTGCACCGCGAGACGCCGGCGACTTCGCTGATTCGCTTTGCTCGTATGCATGGCCGTCCGCATCCGCCGAGTCGGAGATATTTGCACGAAAGCCCACGTTTTGTGGCAGCCCTACGCCACCTCGCCGGCCTGGGTGAGCGGGATGGTGATTTGCAGCTTTCTGATCCGACGGAGGCCTCTCTTGGAAGCTAGTCCGCTCGGTCGCGAGGATCTGAGTCTTGATACGGATACCGGCCATCTGGAACATCATCTGGGACACACCGGGGCTCATGGCCATTTTCTGTGGGCGGTGTTGCTGACCCTGAGCTTTGCCGTTATTGAGGCGGTCGCCGGTTGGTGGTCTGGTTCATTGGCCCTGCTTTCCGATGCGGGGCATATGGTTACAGACAGTAGTGCGTTAGGTTTGGCGGCGCTCGCGGCCTGGCTGGCGCGCCGTCCGCCCTCCAGTCGGCATACCTATGGACTGGTGCGCCTGGAAATTCTGGCGGCCCTGTTTAATGGCCTCTTGATGTTGGGGTTGATCGGGTGGATCGCGTGGGAGTCCGTTCAGCGTCTGGCGGCTCCTCAGCTAGTGCTGGGTGATGCCGTGATGCTGGTGGCCGGAATCGGGCTGATCATCAACTTGCTGGTGGCCTGGAAACTGCATCATGGGGGTATGGACCTTAATACGCGTGCGGCCTTTTTGCATGTATTGGGTGACCTCCTAGGTTCAGTTGCGGCACTCGTTTCAGGCGCCCTGATTTACTGGTTGGATTGGTTGTGGGTAGACCCTATCCTGTCTTTGCTGGTGGCCCTGTTGATTCTGGTTTCGGCCTTGCGTCTCTTAAGGGATGCGGTGCATGTCCTCCTTGAGGCGGTGCCGGGGCATATTGCTCTCGACGAGATTGCTCGGGGTTTGGCCGGGATCTCGGGTGTCCATTCGGTCCACGACCTGCATGTCTGGGCGTTATCGTCCGGTCAGGTGGCCCTCTCGGCGCATCTGGACCTAGAGGTGATGGATGACTGGCCCCGTATTTTGGAGGAGGCGCGGATGCAGTTGCGTTTATTTGGCATCGGGCACGCGACCTTGCAGCCTGAGCAGATGCCGCCGTGAACGACAGGATGGTTAGGTTCAATCCGGAGTGTCGGGCCTGTCCGCGCCTGGCGACCTTTCTGGACGACACTCGGGCGCAGTTTCCGACCTATTTTTGTCGGCCGGTACCCCCATTCGGCGATCCGGCCGCGCGTCTTGTTGTTGTCGGTCTGGCCCCGGGGATGCATGGGGCCAATCGTACAGGACGGCCTTTCACCGGCGATCACGCCGGCATTCTGCTCTATGAGACCTTGCACCGTTTTGGGTTTGCGAGCGCTCCCGCGAGCGTGTCAGCGGATGACGGTCTGCGCTTGATCGATTGTCGTATCACCAATGCGGTCAAGTGCCTTCCCCCGGGGAACAAGCCGGAGATGGCCGAGATTGTGCGTTGCAATGTCTTCTTGCGCGCAGAGTTGCAGGTACTGCCGCCGGGAACCGTGGTGTTGGCGCTGGGATTGATTGCACACAATGCGGTGTTGCGTGCCTTGGGGTTGAAGGCCGGGACACGCACCTTCTCCCATGCGGCACGGCACGAATTGCCCGGCGGCCTGACCTTGTTCGACAGCTACCATTGTTCGCGTTACAACACGCAGACGCGCCGCTTGACGCCCGAGGCATTTGCGGCGGTGTTTTCTACCATCCGAGACTTTATGGAGACCTCGCCATGCCCGTTGTCAGCGTTAAGTTCGCCGGTGAATTGAGCCGCGAGCAAAAGAAAAGGATCGCCGAAGAGATCACGGCGACCTTGGAGCGGCATGCCCTGAAACCGCGCCAGTACACCTACATTGCCTTCGAGTCGCTGCCCTTTGAGGATTGGGCTATCGGCGGTCGGTTGCTGGACGGGGATGAGTGAGTCTGCCCTGATACGCATGAGCGACGCCGTGTCTGGGTTCGTTGATTCTGGATCCTTGAGCCCCAAGCTATTTGACCCCGCCCCTATCTTGGCCGGTCTTCCACACCTGCCCGGCGTCTATCGTTATCTAGGAGAGACGGGTGATGTGCTTTACGTGGGCAAGGCGCGTGATCTGAAGCGACGCGTCTCCAGCTATTTTCAGAAGAGCGATCAGGTCCCGCGTATTCGCCTGATGTTGAGTCGACTGCGAGCCATCGAGGTGACGGTGACGCGTTCCGAGTCTGAGGCCTTGTTGTTGGAGAGCAATCTCATCAAGGCTCTGGCGCCGCGCTATAATATTACGTTTCGCGATGACAAGTCCTACCCCTACCTGATTTTGTCTGCACATGCTTTTCCGCGATTGGCCTATCAGCGTGGTGCTATTGCGGAAGGCAGTCAGCGTTTTGGCCCCTACCCGCACGCGATGGCTGTGAGGGATAGCATTCAGACCCTGCAAAAGGTGTTTCGTCTGCGTACCTGTGAGGACAGCGTGTACGCACATCGCTCACGGCCTTGTTTGCTACATCAGATCGGTCGATGCACGGCGCCCTGTGTGGGCCTGATCACGGCGCAGGATTACGCTTGCGATGTTGCAGATGCCACGCTGTTTTTGTCCGGGCGCGACGGTGAATTGATCCGTCGTTTGCAGATCCAGATGGAGGAGGCCGCTGCCGCCTTGTATTTTGAGCGGGCGGCGCGACTTCGAGATCAGGTGCTGGCCTTGAATCAGGTGCGCGAAAAGCAGTTCGTCGAAAGCCGCCATCGGCAGGATGTCGATATCTTGGCTGTAGCAATGGTGGGTGGGCTGGCTTGCGTTTACCTTGTGATGGTGCGGGGCGGACGCAGTCTCGGTGGGCGGGCCTTTTTTCCAGCTCATGTCGAGGAGGCTGATGCGAGTGGGGTATTGGATGCCTTTGTCGCGCAGCATTACGCTACTCAGTCGGCTCCGCCTATTTTGATTCTGGAGTTCCCCTGCGAGGCGATTGATTGGCTGGGCGACGAGGCTGGGCGCCCCGTAAAGGCATTGACTCAGGTAACAGGCGAACGCCGCGCTTGGCTGCAAGCGGCACAGCAGAATGCCGCCCTGGCTCTGGCGGCCCGTGAGGGACAGCAGGCGGGGCAAGAGACGCGTTTGGCCGCCTTGAATGCAGCACTGAATGGCGGGGCGTGTCGCTTGATTGCACGCATTGAATGCTTCGATGTTAGTCATACCCAAGGCGAGGCCGCGGTCGTGTCTTGTGTAGTGTACGATCACGGGGTCATGCAGAATGCTCAATATCGCCGATTCAATGTCACTCCTGCCACTGGGGGTGATGATTATGCCGCGTTACGCGAGGCCCTGATGCGTCGCTATGGTCCTCAGGAAGCCGCGATCGGGGACGCGGTCGTACGGCCGGATCTGATCTTGATCGATGGCGGGCGGGGTCAGGTGAATGTGGCGCAGGGCGTGCTTGATGAGTTGAGTCTCGGCGATCTGCGTATCCTCGGAGTGGCCAAGGGCGAGTCCCGGAAGCCTGGCCTGGAACAGTTGATCTGGCCTGACGAGGCGGAACCCGTGCGCCTGCCGTCTGACCATCCCGGCTTGCACCTCATTCAGCAGATTCGGGATGAGGCCCACCGCTTTGCCATTACGGGCCACCGGGCCCGGCGTGGTAAGGCCCGTGTCAGTTCCAGCCTGGAAAACATTCCAGGTGTGGGCGCCAAGCGGCGTCAACGCCTGTTGCAAGCCTTTGGTGGCCTGCGCGGGGTGGAGTCGGCGGGTGTCGAAGAGATTGCCCAAGTGGATGGCATTAGCCTTTCCTTGGCGGCGCGCATCTACGGGGCCTTGCACGGATGTCCATGAATCTGCCAAACACCCTGACTTGGCTGCGCATCGTGCTGATTCCGCTGTTCGTTGGTGTGTTTTATCTGCCGGACGGCCTGTTGCTCAAGGGGCAGGTTAACTGGATCGCAACGGCCATCTTCATCCTTGCGGCGTTGACGGATTGGCTGGATGGCTACCTGGCCCGCCGCTTCAACCAGACCTCGGCCTTTGGCGCATTTCTTGATCCTGTGGCGGACAAGTTGATGGTGGCGGCGGCGCTGATTGTGTTGGTGGATCTGGATCGCGCCAATGTTTATGTTGCCCTTATTATTATCGGTCGTGAGATTGCCATCTCGGCCCTGCGCGAATGGATGGCGCGAATTGGCAAGGATCATAGCGTGGCTGTGTCATTTGTGGGTAAGCTAAAGACGACAGTGCAGATGATCGCTATCGCTCTACTGCTCTTCCACGATCCGCTACTTGGGTTCGGGCATACTCAGATACTTGGCCGCTGGTTGCTGGATATTGCGGCTGTCCTGACCCTCTGGTCCATGGCGCATTACTTGCGCATGGCTTGGAAAGCACTGCGCTGATTCGCTTGTTTATTCCTTGCCCCTTCAGGCATCGTGGTCTAACCTGAAGCTGCAATTTACAAAAAAAGGGGGTTCATCATGCGCAAGGCGGACGGTTTTACCCTGATTGAGTTGTTGATGGTGTTGGTGATCGTCGGCATCCTCGCGGCTGTGGCCGTGCCGCAGTACAGCACTTATGTCAAAAAGGCCCGGTTTTCCGAGGTGGTGGCCGCAACGACGCCGTATAAGCTGGGCGTGGAGGATTGTTATATGCGTACGGCAGCCCTGACGAATTGCACGGCTGGCAGTAACGGAGTTCCTGCGGCCATTTCAAGTGCGGTTGGTTATGTAGCGACGCTTGCGGTTGCCAGCGGCGTAATTACGGCCACCGGTACGGCTAATTTAGATTCAAAGACCTATATACTTACTCCAACGGCTGGGACGACAGCAATTACTTGGGCTGTAGCCGGGAGTTGTGTGGATGCCAATCTGTGCTGATTTTTGCAGAAGGTTATTGACATTCCGGTGGTCATCCGTACAATGCGCGGCTTCCATGCGGCAGTAGCTCAGTTGGTAGAGCGCAACCTTGCCAAGGTTGAGGTCGAGAGTTCGAGACTCTTCTGCCGCTCCAGTTTTTACGGGGGATGCCTTCTCGTCCCCCCTTCCGATCTCGGGCGCGATAGCAAAGTGGTTATGCACCGGATTGCAAATCCGGGTAGGTCGGTTCGACTCCGGCTCGCGCCTCCAGATTCCCTTGCCCATCAGTATCCGCCCGGATGGTGAAATAGGTAGACACAAGG
>SXRG01000095.1 GCA_005793645.1 Burkholderiales bacterium | reverse complement strand
GCACGCGCAAATTTTTTTTGCCGAAGATGCCCACAGGGCTTGCGTCCGGCGCGCGAATAGTGTTTCAATGCGCCTTTCCAAACAACTAGGGGAACCTGATGAACAAATCCGAACTGATCGAAGTCATGCAGTTGCTTGGCAATCTGTTCGAGTACGCGCTCGACAAGACTGGCCGCGACATCAACATCCTCGGTGCCACCTCGGGAGACACCGGCTCGGCGGCCGAATACGCCCTGCGCGGCAAGCGGCATGTCCAGGTCTTCATGCTCTCGCCGGTTGTGGGCATGACGCGCTTTCAGCAGGCGCAGATGTACAGCTTGCCAGATGCCAATATCCACAACATTGCCATTCGCGCTGCGTTCGATCCGTGTCAGGACATCGTCAAGGCGGCCTCTAATGACCTGGCTTTCAAGGTCAAATACCGGCTCGGCGCGGTCAATTCGATCAACTGGACGCGCGTGGTGGCGCAGTCGGTGTATTACTTCAAGGCCTATTTTGCGGTGACCCAGGGTAACGATCAAAAGGTCAGCTTTGCCGTCCCCTCCGGAAATTTTGGCAACGCTTACGCCGGCCATTTGGCGCGGCAAATGGGCCTGCCGATTCATCAGATCATCGCGGCCACCAACGAAAACGATGTCTTGGATGAGTGTTTCCACTCTGGCATCTACCGCCCGCGCAAGGAAACCCATCACACATCCAGCCCCTCGATGGACATTTCCAAGGCCTCCAACTTCGAGCGTTTCGCCTATGACTTATGTGGTTGTGATCCTGCCAAACTGGCACGGTTATGGCAGGCCGTTGATACCGGCGGTGCGGTAGACCTGAAGGTCGAGGGCATGTTTGACCGCATGGCTGAACTGGGTTTTGCCTCGGGACGCAGTGACCATGCGGCGCGCATTGCCACCATCCGCCGTGTTTGGAAAAGCAGCGCGGTGATGATTGATCCACACACCGCCGATGGGCTTAATGCGGCATTGCCGTATAAGGTTCCAGGGGTGCCATTGGTTTGTTTGGAAACGGCGCTACCGGCCAAGTTCGAGGACGCCATCGTCGAGGCCCTGGGCTGCCAGCCGGAGCGTCCGGCGCAACTTGCCCACCTTGAAGACCTGCCGCAACGCTTGGCTACGCTGGATGCGGATGCCGAAGCGGTCAAGGCGTTTATCGCGGCGCGTGTGATAGCTGCCTGATTAGCCGTTTGATCGTTTCGCTCGGATCAGGCTACGCAGGGGTTAAACAAAACGCATCGAGAGATCGACGGCGCGGATGTTCTTGGTCAGTGCGCCGATCGAGATGCGGTCCACGCCGGTTTGCGCGATGGCCCGTACACTGTGAAGATCCACCCCTCCCGATGCTTCCAGTTCAGCGCGCCCAGCGGTCAGACGCACAGCCTCGCGCATCATGTCGGTCGAAAAGTTGTCCAGCAGGATAAGCTGTGCACCGGCGTGGAGGGCCTGTTCCAGCTCGGCCAGTGATTCGACCTCGATCTGGATCGAGACGCTGGGGGCAGCCAGTTGACGCGCGGCGATCAGGGCCGTCGCGATGCTCCCTGCCGCCGCAATGTGGTTCTCTTTGATCAGGATGCCATCAAATAGGCCGACGCGATGGTTTTTACCACCGCCCATGCGCACCGCGTATTTTGAGGCTATGCGCAGGCCCGGCAGGGTTTTTCGGGTGTCCAGGATGCGAGCCTGGGTGCCGGCCACGGCCTCAACATAGTCGCGGGTCTGGGTGGCGATGGCCGATAGCGTTTGCAAAAAATTGAGCGCAGGGCGTTCGGCCGAGAGCAGGGCGCGGGCGTTGCCACTGACCTCGGCCAGGATCTGGCCGGTCTCGATTGCCTCGCCGTCGGCGGCTAGCCAGGTCAGCGTGCAGTTTGGATCGAGGGTCCGGAAACAGGCGTCAAACCAGGGTCGTCCGGCCAGAACCGCTGCCTCGCGAGTGGTGATACGCGCCGTGGCGGTCTGCTCGGCGGGCAGGAGCTTGGCCGTTAGGTCACCCGTGCCGATATCCTCAGCGAGGGCAGTGCGGACATTTTCGGCGAGGGTGTCTTCGAGGATCGTATCCATGGGTTCGTTTGCTAGGTATTCGGGAAGGGCGTGCGTTGGGTCGATATGGGGTGTGATCATACCGTGGATGCGCGTTGCGCCCACACGCCTGCCAAGGTGCCGGTTACTTTTCCTGCACCGGGACGCATAATGAATGCATGAGGCGGCTATCCGTTATGCCTGCAGGGTATACATGATCTATAAATAGGGAGGTTGGTTCTCGTATTGTTTTTCGTGGCTCAACGGGGTGAGCTAATACTGAAAGGGGACGCATGTCGGTCAGCCTCATCATCAATGGTTGTACATACAGCCTACCTGAGGGGCTGACCTTGCTCGGGGCCGTGCGTTATGTCGGTATGGATCTGCCGACGCTGTGTCATGACTCGCGTTTGAGGCCCGTGGGTGGTTGCCGGTTGTGTTTGGTGTTGGTGGAAGGTCAGCCCAGACCTGTGCCGGCCTGCGCTACTTTGGTTAGCGACGGGATGCGGGTGCTGACCAACAGCCCTGAGATTGAATCCGGTCGGCGTGCCGTATTGGTCTGGTTGGCGCGTCACTATCCGTCAGAGGTTATTGAGGCCGAACCGGACAGGCCTTTCCATGCGCTATTGCGTGCTTATGGCGTGAGGGCACAAGGCGAGCTTGTGCCCGGTGAACCGTTCATCGATACGGCGCATCCTTACCTCGCGGTCGATATGCGGCGCTGTGTGTTATGTCTGCGCTGTGTGCGTATCTGTACTGAGTTGCAGGGGCATTCCGTTTGGCATGCATTGGGACGCGGCGATCAAACGCGGGTTGTCCCGGCCGGTGCTGATCGTCTGCTGGCCAGTGCCTGCGTGAGCTGTGGTGCTTGCGCCGATACTTGTCCGAGCGGTGCCATTGTCGATCGATCCAGCCGCGAGCGGCCGGCACCGACGCGCTGGACACGCACGGTATGTCCATATTGCGGCGTGGGTTGTGAGCTGGAACTGGGAACTTGTGACGCGCGCATCGTGGCGGCGCGACCGGCGGCCGATGCCCAGGTCAATAAAGGGCATCTGTGTGTGAAGGGTCGCTATGCCTTTGACTTCAATGCCTCATCTGATCGCGTGACCCGGCCGATGCGCCGTATTGAGGGTGTTTGGCATGAAGTTAGCTGGAAGGATGTCATTACTTTTATTGCGGCAGAGCTTGATCGAATCCGCTGCCGTGATGGGGCTGATAGCCTTGGTGTTCTAGGGTCTGCGCGCGCGAGTAACGAAGATAATTACATTGCGCAGAAATTTGCGCGTCAGGTGTTGGGCACAAACAATATTGATAGTTGCGCACGCGTTTGCCATACACCGACAGCGGCTGCGATGAAGTCGATGTTGGGCGCAGGTGCGGCGACCAATGCGTTTGATGATATTGAACGCGCCGGGCTCATCTTGGTCTGTGGGGCCAATCCGACCGAAAACCACCCAATCATCGGTGAACGCATTCGCCAGGCCGTACGGCGCGGCGCACGGCTGATTGTCATCGACCCGCGTCGCATCGAATTGGCAGCGATCGCCGACCTGCACCTGGCCCTGCGGCTCGGTGGCAATATTCCGCTCCTCAATGCGATGGCGCAGGTGATTGTGAGTGAAGGTTTGTATGACGCTGGATTCGTCGCGGCGCGAACGGAGGGTTTCGCTGAACTGGTAGCACACCTGTCCGACTGGACCCCGGAACGGGCCGCACCATTGTGCGGCATTGAGGCCGAGTTGATTCGCCAGGCAGCCCGTCTGTATGCGACTACAAGGCCGGCCTTGATGGTCCATGGTTTGGGTATGACCGAGCAGGTGCAGGGTGTCGAATCGGTCATGGCACTGGTCAACCTAGCCTTGTTAACCGGCAATATTGGCAGACCCGGTGCGGGCGTTAACCCACTGCGCGGACAGAACAATGTTCAGGGCGCGGCGCACATGGGCTGTGATCCAGGCACGCTGACCGGTGGCATAGGTATCAACGAGGGGCGAGAGGCATTTGCCGGGCACTGGGGTGGTGAGCTGCCTACAGCGCAGGGTTTGGATATGCCGCAGATGATGGACGCTGCTGTGGCCGGTCGTCTGAAGGGGCTTTGGTGTATTGGTTATGACATCCTGCATTCCAATGCCAATCGTGCGGCGGTCGACCTGTCTTTGGCCAAGCTGGAGCTTTTGATCGTGCAGGACCTGTTTCTGACCGAGACTGCACGCGAATACGCGCATGTCTTCCTGCCGGCGGCCTCTCCGTTTGAAAAGGACGGTACCACCATGAATGCGGAACGCCGCGTGCAGCGCATTCGCCCCGCTGTCCCACCTCCAGGAGAGGCGTTGCCTGACTGGCAGATCCTTGTTGCGGTGGCCGCGGCCATGGGGGGCGCGGCGTCGTTTGGATTCGATTCGGCTGAGTCTATTTGGGCCGAGATCATCCGGGTTTGGCCGGCGGCGGGAGGCATGACCTATGCCCGCCTGGAAGGTGGGGGGCTGCAATGGCCGTGCCCGGACGCCGATCACCCCGGCACACCTTTTCTGCATAGCGAGGGTTTCCCGATGGGAACACCGGCAAAACTCAAACCGCTGAGCTACTACCCCAGCCCGGAGGTGCCCGATGCTGAGTTTCCATTCTTGCTAATGACCGGTCGTACGCTGTATGCGTTCAACGCGGCGACGATGACGGCGCGTACGCCCAATTTGCAGTTGCGACCGACTGATACCCTCGACATGTCGCCTGAGGATGCGCAGCATTTGGCGTTGAAGGAAGGACAGCGTGTCCGTTTGCGGAGTCGTTACGGCGGTGCAGATTTACCGCTGCGTATCGATGCCTCGCTCAAACCAGGTGAATTGTTTGCGACCTTCCATGATCCCGCCGTAAGGCTTAATGCCGTGACCGGTCCGCATCGCGACCGCTTCGTGCATACGCCGGAATATAAACGCACAGCGGTAGCAGTTGAAATCCCGACGCCTTGCCCTATTTAGAGTGGCAACAGAAACTTTAAAGGAATCAATGCCATGCGATTTGACAAACTGACCACGCCGTTCCAGCAGGCCATCCAGGACGCCCAGAGCCTGGCGCTGGGTAATGACAACCCGTATATCGAGCCGTTGCATGTGCTTGCCGCCTTGCTCAATCAGGAAGACGGCGGTTCGCGCGCGCTTTTGCAACGCGCTGGGGTGCGTGTGCCGGCGTTGGTGACGGCCATCCAGAAGTCGCTCGACCATTTGCCCAAGGTGGAGGGTGAACATGCCGAGGTGCAGGGGTCGCGCGAGCTGACCCAGCTTTTCAACCTGACGGACAAGGAAGCGGCGAAGCGCGGCGACAGTTTCATCGCCAGCGAGATGTTCCTGCTCGCCTGCGTGTCCGATAAGGGCGACGCCGGACGCATTTTTAAGCAGCACGGCGCTGACCGTGCGCACCTGGAGGCGGCCATCGATGCGCTGCGCGGCAGCGACAAGGTGGACTCGGCCGATGCTGAAGGGAGCCGCGAGGCATTGAAAAAATACACACTCGACCTGACCGAGCGCGCCCGGCTGGGCAAGCTCGACCCGGTAATCGGCCGCGATGACGAGATCCGTCGTGCCATCCAAGTATTGCAGCGGCGCACCAAGAACAACCATGGCTAGCAGCATATGCCGCAACAGTT
>SXRG01000094.1 GCA_005793645.1 Burkholderiales bacterium | reverse complement strand
GGTCCAGCCTTAAGCGGCTAGAGCGAAACGCTCGTCGTTGGCGTTTATAGATTTCCAGTAGATTTACGAGGGAACTGGTCCTCGGTATGCCCTGCTCCGCTTCGCGACCCCCGTCGAAACCAGGTCGGACCCACAGGCTTTTTACAATAGCAGTAATTTTCAATAAATCAAGGGGATGTTCCATCGCAAAAAGCTCCGCGTGGTGCGGGGCCTAAGGCTGCCTCAAGGCCTGCTGAGCAGGTTTGAGGTCTTTGTTTTGGCGGAAAGGGGGGGATTCGAACCCCCGATACGGTAAACCGTATGCCGGATTTCGAATCCGGTGCATTCGACCACTCTGCCACCTTTCCGGGTCTGTTTGAAACGATTGGCCGACGCTAGGGTCGGCCAGGTGCGTTATTCTACTGATCTTGCCCTCTTTGGGGAATGGACTCTTGCCCTGGATTGCGTCATTTTTTTATAAGCTTCTGTTATCAGCCTTGTTGTCAGCCTTGTTGGTGGGTTGTGGCCGTGTGCCGCCACCCCCTGGCGATACGGGTGAGTTGGTCGTATTGACCTTGAACGGACCGACGACTTATTTCCTGGGCACGGACGATGAGCCGATGGGGTTTGAGCATGACTTGGTTGTGGACTTTGCGCGTCAGCAGGGCTGGACGGTGCGCTTTGTGGTGGCGGATTCACTGGAGGCATTGAATGAGCGTTTGGCGCGCGGTGAGGCTCATATTGCCGCCGCCGCACTGACACCTTTGGTCGAACGGATTGGCGGCGTTAAATCGGGCCCTGTTTATGCGCAGTTGCGCCAATGGTTGGTATGTGGCCCACAGGTTGTAACCCCGCGTTCGTCGGCCGAATTGAGTGGCTTGCGTGTGGAGGTGGCAAGGGGGAGTACAGGTGACTATTGGGCGCAAAACCTGAGGCCAACTTCGCTTGGCCGTAACATTCGCCGTATGGACGATGTATTGCCCGGTGAGTTGCTGGAACGGGTGTCGCACGGTCTGTCTGATTGCACTGTTAGCGATGAGCGTAATCTGGCTATTGAGCGTAATTATCTGCTGGGTCTGCAATCGGTGTTTGAGGTGGTCGAGCCACAACGCTTGGCTTGGTTGGTGTCGCCGCGTTTGGACAGTGGTTTTATTCGTCTTTTGCAGCGGTTCTTTATCAACGCTGAGTCAACCGGTGTGATGGCTCAATTGCATGAGCGTTATTTTGGCCATGTCTCGCGTCTGGGTGAGGTAGATGTGCTGAGTATCCTGAGATTGCGAACAGAGCGATTACCGGCCTTGAAAGGGTTTTTCCTCCAGGCGGAACGGCAGACGGGGATCGATTGGCGCCTGCTGGCGGCGCTTGCCTATCAGGAGTCGCAGTGGGATACGCATGCGCGTTCGTTTACCAGTGTGCGCGGCATCATGATGTTGACCGAGCAGACGGCTGATCATTTGGGTGTGGTGGATCGAACCGATCCGCGTGAGAGTATCTTGGGCGGAGCGCGTTATTTGCAGGAATTGCGCGATGCCTTGCCGGAGGGGGTGGCCGAACCGGATCGGACTTGGTTGGCGCTGGCGGCTTACAACATCGGTTCCGGGCATATCGATGATGCGGTGCATTTGGCCCGTAAGCAGGGTAAGGATCCGTATCGCTGGAAGGATTTGAAGGAGGTGTTGCCGTTGTTGTCCAATCCGCGGATCGCGGCGAGTCTTTCGCACGGATATGCTCGGGGCGGTGAGGCGCGGGCATTGACCGAGAATGTGCGTATTTATTATGACATTCTGCAGCGCTATGAATCCGTTCAGCCGGCGGGCGGTTCGTGGTTAAAGCGCTTGCTGAAGCGCTAGCGTCTGGGTTTTCGTCGGCGACCAACCCATAGCCGCCCTCTGCGTAGCTTTTATCCGCTATGGGCTGATTTCCTACGATAGGGAGTGGGCCTTTATTTGTTGGCCTGCAGGCGTTCGATACCGCGCATATAGGGGCGCAGGGCCTCGGGGATGGTGATGCTGCCGTCGGCGTTCTGATAGTTTTCCAATACGGCGACCAGGCAGCGGCCGACGGCCAGGCCTGAGCCGTTAAGGGTGTGGATCAGTTCGTTTTTACCGGCTTCATTTTTGAAGCGAGCCTGCATGCGACGCGCTTGGAAGGCCTCGAAGTTGGAGCAGGAGGAGATTTCGCGGGAGGTGTTTTGACCTGGGAGCCAGACCTCCAGGTCGTAGGTGCGGGCGGCGGAGAAGCCCATGTCGCCAGTACACAGGGCCATGACGCGGTAGGGCAGGTTTAGACGCTGCAAGATTGTCTCGGCGTGGCCGGTCAGTTCTTCTAGGGCTGCGGCCGAGTCGTTCGGGTGCACCATCTGGACGAGTTCTACTTTGTCGAACTGGTGCTGGCGGATCATGCCGCGTGTGTCCTTGCCATAGGAGCCGGCTTCGGAACGGAAACAGGGGGTATGGGCGACCAAGCGGATGGGCAGGTTTTCGATCGGGATGATCTCGTCACGGACGATGTTGGTGACCGGGACCTCGGCGGTTGGGATCAGATATAGGTTGTCGCCGACCTTGAACAGGTCTTCCTCAAACTTAGGTAGCTGGCCAGTTCCGTGTAGTGAGTCGGCATTGACGAGATAGGGAACATAGATTTCTTCGTAGCCGTGTTCGCTGGTATGGACATCAAGCATGAACTGGGCAAGGGCGCGATGCAGCCGGGCGAGATCGCCGCGCATCAGGGCAAAGCGGCTGGTGGCAATCTTGACGGCTGTCGGGAAATCGAGCAGTTCGAGTGACTCGCCGAGATCGATATGGTCGAGTGGGGTGAAATCAAAACTGCGTGGCTGGCCCCAGCGGCGAACTTCGACATTGCCCTCTTCGTTGAATCCGACCGGAACGCCGTCTTGAGGCAGGTTGGGGATCCCGGCCAGGAAAGTCTGCATTTCGTTTTGCAGCGTGCCGAGCCTGGCCTCCAGATCAACTAGGGCCGTGTTGACGGCGGGCACCTGTTGCATCAGGTCGGAGGCATCGAGGCCTTGACTCTTGGCCATGCCGATTTGCTTGGAGAGGGTGTTGCGCTGTGCTTGCAGGTCTTGCGTGCGGGTTTGCAAATCTTTGCGTTCGTTTTCGATGGCTTCGAAGTGTGCGGCATCAAGGGTGAAATCGCGGCTACCCAGACGGGTGACCACGGAGGCAAGATCTTTACGCAAAAGCTGGATATCAAGCATGTTTCATCATCGTGACGGTCGGAATGGCCACTATTCTAGTCGCCTGCAGGTCGGTTCAGGTGGGCTTCAATGTCATTTTTGATGAGGGAGAACTGTGTTTGTAGCGCATTGAGATCAGATTCATTATGGGCAATGCCATCCTTGATGGTTTTTTCCAGGGAACGGGCTTGGTCGGCCAGTTTCGTTGCTCCTAAAAAAGCGGCGGCGCCGCAGATGCGGTGGGCCAGCTTGATGGCCTCTTCGTGCCGCTCATGTTTGAGATGCTCCATGAGATGGGATAGGTCTGTTGTGGTGGTGTCCATGAACATTTCCAGGACGGCTACCGGGTGTCTGGCTAGTTGGGTGGATGTGCTTGGGGTGTTGGCCAAGGGGGATATGGATTTCGGCGTCAGCCAGTTAGCCAAGGTGGCCGAGAGTCGCGTACTCGTGATGGGTTTTTCGAGAGCGTCATCCATGCCGGCGCTGCGCCATTCATCGACCAAGGCGATTTGGCGGTTGGTCAGTGTGGTGGCGGTGAGTACCAGGATGGGGCAACGCGGTAAATTGTTGCGGGATTCCAAGGCGCGGATCTCGCAGGTGGCACGCAGTCCATCCCAGCCGGGCATCTGGTAGTCCATGAGGATTAGATCGAATGGGGTGTCTGCGTCGCGGTAGGCAACAAAGGCCGCTTGTCCATCGCTGGTCAGCGTAGGGGTTGTACCCATTTGGGTGAGCATTTCTTGGATCAGGAGTTGGTTGACGGGGTGGTCCTCGGCGACCAGGATGCGTGCCCCGTTGAATTGGCCCAATGGGGTTTCGTGCAGACCTTGATCCGGGTGGTTGGCGGCTATGTCGATGGGTGACGCGGCCTCTAGCGGGACTTCGAGGTGGAAACAACTTCCGATCGGATCAGGTTGGTCGGCGAGCGGCTCTTGAAGCCAGAGGCGGCCGCCCATGCGTTCGGCCAGTTCGCGGCAAATGGTCAGGCCTAACCCTGTACCCCCAAAATGGCGGCTGACGGAGCCATCGGCTTGGATAAAGGCCTCAAAAATGTCGTTGCGCACTGCCTCCGGGATGCCGATGCCGGTGTCCGTAATGGAAAAAAGCAGGTTCTGCGGGTGGGTGTCAGAATCGGGGTATTCGACCGTGAGGGTGACTGAGCCTTGCTCGGTAAATTTGATGGCGTTGTCGAGCAGGTTGGTGAGGATCTGGCGCAGGCGTAGCGGATCACCCGTGACCCAGCGCGACAGGTTGTCTGGCAGCATCAGATGAAACTGTAGACCGGCCGTCTCGGCACGGTGCTGCGGTAGTTGGCAGGTAGAGAGGAGCAGTGCCGGAAGGTCGAAGGCGACTTGTTCGATGGTCATTCGCCCGGCGGTCAGCTTGGAAAAATCGAGGAGATCGTTCAAGAGCCTCAGTAGGGTGCGCGCGGAATCGTTGATGGCGCGGACATACTCGGCTTGTGTCGGGGTGAGTGGTTGGCGTTGAAGGAGGTCGGCCATTCCCAGGACCCCGTTCATCGGGGTGCGAATCTCATGGCTGATGTTGGCGATGAACTGGGTTATCAGGGTGGCAGCGGCGAGTTCTGCTGTGTGAGCGGCCTGCAGGGCCTGCTCTGCCTCTTTTTGGAGCGTGAGGTCGCGCACGATGGCCTGCAGGGTGGGTTTGCCCTCAAAGCGCATGGCGTGCAAGGCGATCTCGGCCGGGAAGTGGGACCCGTCGGCGCGTTGGGCTTCCCAGTTCAGGTAGGCGTGTCCCTCGGCAAAGGCGGTGGCAATAAATTCGGTGGCCACTTCGGCTGCCGTGCGACCGTCCGGTTGCGGATTGGCACCCAAATATTCGGGATTCAGGGCGAGGAATTCAGCCTCATTTAGATAACCAAACATGTCGATGGCGGAGGGGTTGCAGCCGATAAAGCCATCACTCCCGAGAATGACGATGCCTTCGGTGTTGGTTTCAAACAGGGTTTTGTAACGGTTGCGTGCCCGCTCGGTCTCGGAGGCCAGGCGTTGGACGCGTTTCAGGACTAGAGCACTAATGAAGACGGCTAACAGTAGCGCCATCAGCCCCAGGATGAACATTAGCGTACGGGTATGTCTATAGGTTTGATTGGCTTTCAGGGTGGCCTGTTGAGTGATTTTTTGTTGGGCCTGAATGAGGTCATCGAGCGTGGCGACCAGCGCCTGCTGTCGAGGAAATTCCTCGGTTTGCAAGAGATGGAGGGCCTTGGGTGCCTGTGTGCTCATGGCCAGATCGATGATCTTGATCATCAACGGTTGGTTTTCCAGGGTCAGGCGGTCCAGTCGTTTAAGGATGGCCTTTTCCTCGGTGTTGAGTGGATAGGCCTCCAGCTTTGGGCGGATGGCAAGGTAGGTGCTGCCAAGTTGGTAAAAACGTTGCATTAACTGGTCACGGGTGAAGTCGTCGTGCGTGATGAAGATGTCGTGCATGGTTAAAGCACGATCGCGCAGGGTGTCGCGCATGAGATTGGCGTGGCGGGTTTTTTCAATAACTTCGTCTGTGATGCTGGCCAGACGTTGGTTGTTCTCTTCCAATGCGTTCAGGCCGGTAATACTCATCGCGATGATGATGAAGAAAGAGAGCAGAAAGCCACTGCCTACGGTGTATAGCAGGTGGCTTGGGAGCGGAAGGGCGGGGCGCGTCGGTGGCATGGAATCGCCATCTTACGGCGGGGATCGCGAAGGGGGAAGGGATGGTGAACGCTGCAGGGCCTTCCCCGCAGTGAGTCAGCGGGTCACGATTTGATAGAACGCAAAGCTGGCCAGCCAGGCTACTACAACTGACCAGGCGATGGAGGTGAGGGTGAATCGCAGGCTGCGCGATTCGCGCCGGATTGCGGCCAGAGTAGCCAGGCAGGGCGTGTAGAGCAGGGTGAAGAGCATGAAACTGTAGGCTTGCCGCCAGTCTATGTTGCGTGCCACGACACCGCCCAGTTCATTGGGGCCCGCACCGTAGATGACGGCCAGTGCGCCGACCACGACTTCCTTGGCGACGAAGCCAAACATCAAGGCGATGGAGAGCAGGTTGTCGATGCCCAGGGGTTCAAAAAGGGGGGCAGTAAGCGTGGCGATCTGGCCGGCCAAAGACTGCGGACTGGCGGGTGTGACGCCCCAGGGGAGGTGGGTTAGAAGCCAGATAATGGCAACACCCGCGACGATGAATCCACCGGCCCCGCGCAGGAACTGTCCGGCCTCGCGCAGGGCTTGCAGGGCCAGATAGGTGAAGGTGGGGTAACGGTAAGGGGGGAGTTCCATGATCAGCGGTTCTTGTGTGCCGACCTGACCACGCCAGATAAAGGCGGTGAGAAAGGCCACCAGAAAGGACAGGACATAGAAGGACAACAGCACCCACGGCGCGGCCTGAGGCGAAAAGACGGCGGTGGTGAAGAAGAGGAAGACTTGCAGGCGCGCCGAGCAGAGCGAGAAGGGGATGATCAGCATGGAGAGACGGCGTTGCAGGGGGTTGCGCAGCACCCGCGTCCCCATGACGGCCGGGACATTGCAGCCGAAACCCATGATTTGCATGACGAAGGCACGCCCATCCAGGCCCATGCGTGACATCAATGCGTCCATCAGGAAGGCGGCGCGGGCCATGTAGCCGCTGTCTTCGACGGCGCTCATGACCAGGTAGAAGGTCAGGATGATGGGCAGAAAGGTGGTAACGGTCCCGACCCCGTCGTAGAGACCATCGAGCAGGAAACTCGTCAGCGGTGCTGGCAGCGGGGAGAGAAGCGGTGCGATCCAGACAGTCTTGGCGGCCTCCAGCGCTTCACTGAGGTGTTCTTGCAGGGGCGCGCCGATGCTGTAGACGATCTGGAACAGGCCGAGCAGGATGAAAAAGAAGGCGATGATGCCCAAGCCGGGGTGGAGGAGCAGGTTGTCGATACGATCGGTGTAGGTGGCCGCTGGCATCTGCGGAGTCCGTACGGTGGTTGCCAGCAGGGCAGTTGTCTGGGCCTCGATGACATCGTCTTCGAGGAGTACATCGATCGGTGTGTTGCGACGACTTGCGGTGTCGGCCTGTGTCTCTTCTTTGTGCAGCACGGTCTCCAGTGCTTGAAGCACGGCCTGGGTGCCATGGCCGTATTTTGCGCTAATGAGACAGACAGGGCAGCCCAGGGCCTTTTCCAGCGCATCGCGATCGATCAGGACCTTGCGGCGGATGGCTTCGTCGGCCATGTTGAGGATCAGGATCAGGGGCAGGCCGAGCTGTTTGATCTGTAGGGCGAAGGCGAGTTGGCGCTCAATCTGGGTGGCGTTGAGGACCACGATCAGGGCGTTGATGGGCTGTGTTTCGAGGAAGTGGCGCGCGATCCGCTCGTCTTCGCTGAAGCCATGCAGGTTATTGAGGCCCGGCAGGTCGATCAGTTCGACCATGCGGGCACCCACCAAGAGACGGGCACCCTGCAGTTCCACGGTCATCCCGGGCCAGTTTCCGACGCGGGCGCTGGCCCCGGAAAGGCGGTTGAAAAGGGTGGATTTCCCCGTGTTTGGCATGCCAACGAGGGCAATACGCGCCTTGCTCATGTGGGGTCAGTCGTGGTTAGAAGGTGGGATTGACATGAATGCTGGCCGCCTCGGCGCGACGCAGGATGATGTCGGTCTGGCCGGCGCGAACCTGTAATGGCCCCGATAAGGGTGCACTGCGTACGACGCTAACGGGGTTTCCTGGCTTGATGCCAAGGGCACGCATACGGGAAACCATCTCGGCTTGAGCCTCGATATAACACACCGTGGCGATCATCCCGGTGGGCAATTGGTCGAGTTGTGTCAGTACAGGATCATGCGGCTTCATAAGCATCAGATTATACCTATACAAGAATGATTATCAAGTACGAATGATTCTGATGCGCTGATGGCACCGCTGGTCTAGTATTCGGGAATTACAGTCTTAATGGCGATCATTATGCTGCGTGAAACCATGGCGCTGATGCGCGATTTGCACCGATTGCAGGAGATTGCGACCGTGTTGGTGCATTACGGCTGGGGGGATTTGGTCAAGCATTCGGGTGTGGCGCGCACCTTGGAACGGGCCGGGCGTCTGGTGCACTGGCAACCGTCCCGGGATGTTGAACAGTTGGACCAGCCCGTGCGTTTGCGTCTGGCGCTGACAGAACTGGGACCGACTTTCGTTAAGCTGGGTCAGGTGTTAGCGACCCGCGTGGATGTTTTTGCGCCGCAGTGGATAGAGGAATTGGAGAAGTTGCACAACCAGGTGCCACCGGTGGCTTTTGAGGTGGTTGAGCGCACCTTGTCTGAGGCCTTTGGTCACCCCCTTGAAGAGGTTTTTCAGTCATTCGAGAAAGAGGCTTTTGCGGCGGCTTCGATTGCCCAGGTGCACGCCGCCGTTCTGCATGACGGTACCCCGGTGGTGGTCAAGGTCCGTCGCCCGGATATCCTGCCCAAGATTGACGCCGATCTGCGTATCCTTGATCACTTGGCGAGGATCGTCGAGCTAGAGTGGCCGGAGACGCGCAATTATCGCCCGGTACAGATCGTGGCCCAGTTAAGGCGGTCCCTGACGCGTGAGACAGATCTGGTCAAGGAGGCGCGTAATCTGGATAGCTTCGCGGGTTATTTTGCCGGTGACGATACGGTACGGGTGCCGCGCGTCTATTGGGATTATTGTCGCGATAGCGTGAATGTTCAGGAACGCCTGCTGGGTATCCAGGGCACTGACTTTGCCAGGGCCCGTGAGGCCGGTTATGACTTGACGCTGTTGGCGCGGCGCGGCGCCGATGCCGTGCTCAAGATGATCCTGGTGCATGGCCATTTTCATGCGGATCCGCACCCGGGAAACATCCTGTTTCTGCCCGAAAACCGGATCGGCATGATCGATTTCGGGATGGTGGGCCAGTTGACAGTGGCGCGGCGTGAACAGCTGATCCAGTTCCTCTACGCACTGATCGGCAAGGATGAGATCGGTATGCTGGATGTGCTGGTGGTCTGGGCTGGGGATGCCGAGATTGATGAAGAAAAACTGGCCTATGACCTGACCGAGTTGGTGATGAGTTATGACAACCTGGCCCTGAAGGATATCCGCTTGGGTGCCCTGTTGTCTGATGTTACGGCGATTATGCGCGGCAACAATCTGGCCTTGCCGCCGGACCTGACCTTGTTGTTCAAGGCCTTGATTACCCTCGAAGGTTTGGGCCATCAGCTTGATTCGGAGTTCCATATGGTTGATGACCTGGAACCCTTTGTGCGTGCCTTGATGGAGGCGCGCTATACGCCGGCTGCGGTGCTGGCGCGTACCCGGCGCAGTCTCAAGGAGTTGGCTGGCGTTGTTACGGGTTTGCCACGCGATCTGGTGCGCTTGTTGCGTCAGGCGCGGCGCGGGCGCCTTCGCATTGACCTGGATCTCAAACGACTTGACAGTTTTGGCGCCCAGCTCAATCGGGCCTCCAACCGTCTCACGATGGGGATCCTGACTGCCTCGTTGGTTATTGGTTCGTCCATTGTCCTGACCGTGGACAGGGGGCCGGATTTCTTTGGTCTGCCTTTGCTGGGTGCGCTGGGTTTCATCCTCGCGGTGATCAACAGCTTCTGGATCGTGGCGTCGATCTGGCGTTCCGGGAAGGAATAATTGCTGCTGACTAGCTGGTAGAATGGGCCCATAAGTCGCCTTTAACATCTTTTATCGAACATGGAACGCATCTATAACTTCAGTGCCGGCCCGGCGGTGCTCCCGCGCGAGGTTCTTGAGCAGGCCCGTGACGAGTTGGTCAACTGGCAAGGCTGTGGCATGTCAGTGATGGAGATGAGCCATCGCGGCAAGGAGTTCTCCGGGATCGCCGCCGAGGCCGAGGCCGACTTTCGCGAACTGCTGGCGGTGCCGGCGAACTATCGCATCCTGTTTATGCAGGGCGGGGCGATTGCGCAGAACGCCATCATCCCCATGAACCTGCTCGGTCAGAAACAGACGGCCGATTATGTAGTGACTGGCATCTGGTCGGAAAAATCGCAGAAGGAGGCGCGCCGCTATACGACGGTCAATATCGCTGCGACGGCGGAGGCGAGCGGACATACCACGGTACCACCGATGGCGGATTGGACGCTGTCTACCGATCCCGCGTACCTCTTTACCTGTACCAATGAAACCATTGGTGGGGTTGAGTATCCGTTTGTGCCGGATCTGGCGCAGATTGGTCGCGCCGAGGTGTCCGTGGTGGCCGACATGTCTTCGCACATCCTGTCGCGGCAGATCGATGTCTCGAAGTACGGGCTGATCTTCGGCGGGGCGCAAAAAAATATCGGCCCGGCTGGTCTGACCTTTGTCATCGTTCGGGACGATCTGCTTGGCTACGCCATGCCGCATTGCCCGAGTGCCTTTGACTACCGCGTCGTGGCCGACAATCAGTCGATGTACAACACGCCCGCAACCTATAGCCTTTATATTGCCGGACTGGTCTTTCGCTGGCTGAAGGAGCAAGGCGGTGTGGCGGCCATGGAGCAGCGCAATATTGTCAAGGCGAAGTGGCTTTACGATGCCCTTGATCAGGATGGGTTTTACACTACCTCGGTCGACCCGGCCTGCCGTTCGCGTATGAATGTGCCCTTTTTCCTCAAGGATGAGCGACTCAATGACACCTTCTTGACCGAGGCCAAGGCTGCCGGGTTGGTGCAATTGAAGGGCCACAAATCGGTGGGTGGAATGCGCGCTTCGATCTATAACGCAATGCCTGCTGAGGGCGTACAGGCCTTGGTTCGTTTCCTTCATGATTTCTCGCGCCGCCATGGATGAGATAAAGCCTAACGCAACATTGACGGATCTGCGCACTCAGATTGATGCGGTGGACGATCAGATCCTTGCGCTCCTGAATGCACGCGGTCGCCTGGCGCAGGCGGTGGGGCATAGCAAGAATGGTGCGCCGGTGTACCGGCCTGAGCGCGAGGCGCAGGTGTTACGCCGGCTTACCGAACAGAACAGCGGCCCGTTGACCGGGGCCAGCATCAACATTTTGTTCCGCGAGATCATGTCGGCCTGCCGCTCGCTGGAACAACCTCTGTCGGTTGCCTATTTGGGTCCGCAAGGAACCTTTTCCGAACAGGCGGTGATCAAGCAGTTCGGTCAGTCTGCCAGCCGTATGCCGCAGGCGTCCATTGATGAGGTGTTCCGTGCCGTTGAACGCGGCGAGGCGCATTATGGTGTGGTGCCGATCGAGAACTCGACCGAGGGCATCATCTCGCGCACCCTAGATCTGTTGCTGGATACCGATCTGGTGATCTGCGGCGAGGTTTTCGTGCGGGTGCGACAGAACCTGATGCGGCGCAGCGATGGGGCGCACAGGATCGGTTTGGATGGTATCCGCGTCGTCTATTCTCACGCCCAGTCATTGGCGCAGTGCCAGAACTGGTTGCGCCAGAATCTGCCTGAGGTCGAGCAGATCTCGGTCGCTAGCAATAGCGAGGCGGCGCGTCTGGTTTTGGGGCGGGATGATGCGGCCGCCATCGGTGGTGAGCTGGCGGCCGAATATCACGGACTGAATTTGGTCGTGCGCGATATCGAGGATACGGCGAAGAACACCACGCGCTTCGTAGTCCTGGCGCATGAGGCGGTGGCACCGTCTGGGCGTGACCGTACTTCGCTGGCCGTGGCGATCAATAATCGCCCTGGTGCGTTGGTTGAGTTACTGGCCCCTTTCGCCCGCCACGGGATTAATCTAATCAGTTGGAACACGCGGCCGGCGCGTAATGAACTTTGGGAGTATGTGTTTTGCGTTGATGCTGAAGGCCACGCCAACGACCCTGCGCTTAAGGCCGCCTTGGCCGAGCTGGAGAAGAACACGGCCTTTCTTAAGGTGTTGGGCGCTTATCCTGTGGCCGTGTTATGAAGCGCTGTCATGGGCTGTGACGCGCTACCCCATATCCGTGCGATTGCGTCCTATGTGCCGGGCAAGCCAATCGCCGAGTTAGCGCGCGAGTTCGGTCTCAGTGAGGCGGACATCGTCAAACTGGCCTCTAACGAAAATCCGTTAGGCATTTCGCCTCAGGCCAAGAGGGCTGTGGCGGCCGCGTTGGATGACTTGGCGTTGTATCCCGACGGTAACGGCTTTGCACTGAAACAGGCGCTGTCGGCACGGTTGGCTGTTGGTGCTGATCAGATCGTTCTAGGCAATGGTTCCAATGATGTGCTGGAACTCGCCGCGCGGGTGTTTTTGGTACCGGGCCGTTCGGCTGTATTTTCTGAACATGCCTTTGCGGTTTATCCCCTGGCCATTGCCGCCTGTAACGCCATGCCGATTCAGGTGGCGGCGAGGGATTTCGGCCATGACCTTACCGCGCTGCGCGCTGCGATTCGTGACGATACCGCGATGGTCTTTATCGCCAACCCCAATAACCCGACCGGGACGCATCTGTCCAATGCCGAGATGGCAGATTTTCTGGCAACGGTGCCGGCGCGCGTCATGGTCGTACTGGACGAGGCGTATACCGAGTTTCTCGACACGCCGTCGGATGCCTTGGCCTGGCTGGCTCAGTACCCCAACCTTATCGTGACCCGTACCTTTTCGAAGGCCTATGGTCTGGCGGGTTTGCGTGTCGGTTATGCGCTGGCAAGGCCCGAGGTGGCTGACCTCATCAATCGTCTGCGCCAGCCCTTTAATGTCAATAGCCTGGCCTTGGCCGCCGCCGAGGCCGCGCTGGAGGATGTTGATTTTCTGGCGCGGTCCAAGCGGGTGAATGATGAAGGCCGCACGCAACTGTTGGCCGCTTTCAAGTCGCTGAACTTGGACGCCATTCCTTCGGTAGGCAACTTTATCTGTGTCAAGGTTGGCGCCACGGCCGGGGTCGCGCAGGCGGTATATCAAGGCCTGCTGCGCCGAGGTGTCATTGTTCGGCCCGTGGCCAACTACGGTTTGCACGGTTATTTGCGCGTATCGATTGGTCTGTCGCATCAGAATGCCCGCTTCTTGGCGGCGTTGGGCGAGGTGTTGCCATGATCCGTAAACTGGCTATTCTCGGCGTCGGTTTGATCGGCGGTTCGTTTGCGTTGGCGTTGAAGCGCGCGGGTGTGGTCGGGCAGGTGGTCGGCTATGGCCGCAATCGCGAGAACCTGGAGGTGGCGCGGTCTTTGGGCGTACTGGATGTCATTATGGACACCCCCGGTGCGGCAGTGGCAGAGGCCGATGCGATTTGTCTGTCGGTCCCGGTGGGGGCCTTGCCCGATCTGCTGACCCAGATTGCGCCTTATCTGCGTGATGACGCGCTGATTACCGATGTTGGCAGTACCAAGCAGGATGTTATCTTCGCGGCGCGGGCCGCGTTAGGCGATCGTATTGCCCAGTTTGTGCCAGGACATCCCATTGCCGGTGCGGAGGACAGTGGCGCGACGGCGGCTCGACCGGAGTTGTTTCACGGCAAGTCGGTCATTTTGACTCCGCTAGCGGAAAACCGCGCCGAGACCATTGCCCGGGTGTCTGGCTGGTGGCAGGCCTGCGGCGCAGCGGTGACCGAGATGGAGGCCGAGCGTCATGACCGTATCTTCGCGGCCGTGAGTCATTTGCCGCATCTGGCGGCCTTTGCCTTGGTTGCCGAGTTGGCTGAGCGCCCGGAGGCGGCGCTGTTTTTCCAGCACGCGGGCAGCGGTTTTCGTGACTTTACCCGCATCGCGGCGAGCCACCCTGAGATGTGGCGTGACATTGCGCTGGCCAACCAGGGTGCGCTGCTGGACGAGATCGATCGTTACCAGGAGGCGCTGGCCCGCCTGCGTCAGTTGCTGGAAAATGGGGATAGCGCAGCGCTCCAGGCACTCTTTGAACGCGCCTCTACGGCGCGTCGCACATTAACAACTTATCTGGATAGATCATGACCGAATACATTGACATTCCCGCCGCGCGCGGGGCCTTGGGTAGCGTGCGCCTGCCCGGTTCCAAGAGTATCTCCAATCGCGTTTTGTTGTTGTCGGCGTTGGCTGCGGGCACCACTGAAGTTAAGGCGCTGCTCGACTCGGATGACACCCGCGTGATGCTGGAGGCCCTGCGTGCGTTGGGCGTGAACTGGCAGCGTTATGAAGGTACGGACGACTATCGTGTTGAAGGTGTCGGTGCGTTTCCGGCTCCCTTGCTGGTGGCATCGGCATCTCCCCAAGGGGGATTTATTCCCTCCCCGGGGCGGTCCGGCGGTGGGTTCCCGGTCAAACAGGCCGAGTTGTTTCTGGGTAATGCGGGTACGGCCTTCCGTTCGCTGACCGCCGCCTGCGCGCTGGCGGGAGGCGACTATGTGTTGAAAGGTGTGCCGCGCATGCACGAGCGGCCGATCGGTGATCTGGTCGATGCGCTGCGCCAATTGGGCGCGCAGATCGAATATATCGAAAACGCGGGTTTTCCCCCGCTCAAAATCTCACCCGTTGCCTCGGGATCCTCCAAAATGGCGCAGGATGGTCGAGGGCTGGCGAAGCCCGTCGAGGCATTGGGGGAGGGGGCAACCGTCAGCGTCAAAGGCTCCGTCTCCAGTCAGTACCTCACCGGCATCCTGCTTGCGGCACCGCTCTTGGGGCGCGAGGTGACGGTGCGGGTAGAGGGTGAACTTATCTCCAAGCCTTATATCGAGATCACGCTGAATTTGATGCAACGCTTCGGCATCGAGGTCAAGCGTAAGGAATGGCATACCTTTACTGTACCCGCCGCAATCTACCAAAGCCCCGGCGAGATCGAGGTCGAGGGCGATGCCTCGTCGGCCTCCTATTTTCTCGCGGCGGGGGCTATTGGTCATGGCCCGGTGCGCGTCGATGGTGTGGGCCGCAACAGTATCCAGGGCGATGTGCGTTTCGCCGAGGCCCTGGCGCGCATGGGTGCAGAACTCAGCTTTGGCCCTAACTGGATCGAATGCCGACGCGGCTGCGCTGACCGGCTCGAAGGCATCACCCTTGACTGCAATCACATCCCGGATGCAGCGATGACCTTGTGTGTGGTTGCCTTGTTTTCCAACGGCCCGACACGCCTCAACAACATTGCCTCTTGGCGGGTCAAGGAGACCGACCGCATCGCTGCTATGGCGGCCGAACTGCGCAAGCTCGGTGCTACAGTGGAAGAGGGCGCTGACTACATCGTGGTAACTCCGCCGAAGAGTGTCACGCCCAATGCGGCCATTGACACCTACGACGACCACCGTGTCGCCATGTGTTTCTCGCTGGTTGCTGTCGGTGGCGCACCGGTGCGTATCAATAACCCTCAATGCACGGCCAAGACCTTCCCGACCTATTTCGACGAATTCGCGCGGATTCGGCTGTAGGGATGACAGGATTACGATAAGGTAACCATGACCATTTCTGTGATTGCGATTGATGGCCCATCGGCCTCCGGAAAGGGCACGGTGGCGGCGCGCGTGGCGCAGGCCCTGGGCTTTCATTATCTGGATTCTGGCGCGATTTATCGCGTGACCGCTTATGCAGCGCAGCAGCGTGGCGTGGCGCTGGATGATGAGGTGGGTTTGGCGCAGCTTGCCGTCGGTTTGGACCTGCGTTTTGATGGGGTGGAGGTATGGCTGGATGGGAGGGCGGTGGGCGATGCGATTCGCACCGAGGAGGCCGGTCGGGCCGCCTCGCGGATCGCTGCACTGCCGGCCTTGCGTGCGGCGCTGTTGCAGTTGCAGCGGGGTTTTCGCAAGGCCCCGGGATTGGTGACGGATGGGCGCGACATGGGCTCGGTGGTCTTTTCGGACGCCGATCTCAAGGTGTTTTTGACTGCGAGTGCCGAAGTGCGTGCAGATCGACGCTATAAACAGTTGATCGAAAAAGGATTCGATGCTAACCTATCGGCCCTCTTGCAAGACCTGCAGGAACGGGATGCGCGTGATGCGGCCCGGGCCGTAGCTCCCTTGCAGCAGACCGCCGACGCGCAGTTGCTGGAGACCTCAAACATGGGCATTGATGATGCCGTGAACTGGGTTCTGGTGGCCTACACGAAGGCTTCCGGTATGGCGTAATGGCTGACTGGTATTTGACGACCCGCAGGGCGGTCCTGCGGTTTTTTATTGCGATCCTAACGCAGCCCGATTCGGCACCTTGCCTTTCGGATTTTTAACGAGCCTTTATGTCTACTGCTACTGCAACCCCCCTCGAATCCTCCATGGAATCCTTTGCCGCCCTCTTTGAAGAGAGCATCGCCCGCCAGGAGATGCGTTCCGGCGAGATCATTACCGCCGAGGTGGTGGGGATTGATCACAATTTTGTTACCGTCAACGCTGGCCTCAAATCCGAGAGCTTGATCCCCCTAGAAGAGTTCCTCAACGACAAGGGTGAGGTCGAGGTCAAGCTGCATGATTTCGTCAAGGTGGCTATCGAGTCCATCGAAGACGGCTTCGGTGCGACCAAGTTGTCGCGCGATCGTGCCAAGCGTTTGGCCGCCTGGTTGGATCTGGAAGAAGCGATGGAAGAGGGCCGCGTCATCAAGGGTCAGGTACAAGGTAAGGTCAAGGGCGGTCTGGCCGTCATGGTCAACGGTATTCGTGCCTTCCTGCCGGGTTCGTTGCTGGACAATCGTCCGGTCAAGGACACCACTCCGTTTGAAAATCGCGAGACCGATTTGAAGGTTATCAAGCTTGATCGCAAGCGTAACAATGTGGTTGTGTCGCGCAAGGCCGTTTTGGAAGTCAGCACGGGCGCCGAGCGTGCAGCCCTGCTGGAGACCATTAAGGAAGGCGCCATCATTAAGGGCGTGGTCAAGAATATTACCGAGTACGGCGCTTTCGTCGACCTGGGCGGTATGGATGGCCTGCTGCACATCACCGACCTGGCCTGGCGTCGTGTCAAGCACCCGTCCGAAGTCATTGCGGTGGGCGAAGAAGTCACCGCTGTGGTACTTAAGTTTGACCAGGACCGTGGGCGTGTCTCTCTGGGCATGAAGCAGTTGGGCGAAGATCCGTGGGTGGGCCTGTCCCGCCGCTATCCGGCCAAGACGCGTCTGTTCGGCAAGGTCGCCAACCTCACCGATTACGGCTGCTTTGTCGAGATTGAGCCGGGCATCGAGGGTCTGGTGCACATCT
>SXRG01000093.1 GCA_005793645.1 Burkholderiales bacterium | reverse complement strand
TATCGCATGGGGATGGGTGGGGGTTATTACGATTCGAGCTTGGCCTTCTTGCAGCATCGCAAGGCATGGCATCGACCTTATCTGATCGGGGTTGCGTTTGAGGCGCAGCGCGTGGAGGCCTTACCCATTGATCCGTGGGATGTGCCGCTGGATGCGGTATTGACAGAGCGACAGGTCTATCGCTTTCGGCGCTAGCGTGCCTAATCAAGGGGCATCGGTCTTTTTACGCTCTCTGCCATGCTTCATGCTAGGCTCCGTGTTGATCAAGTTCTGGTCACTAGGAAATCCTACACGTCGAGGCTGCTTTCGCGGCTACCTGTCAGCGCGGGGCTGGTGAGGCAGCGGCCATTCACCACCAGGGCTGGCACGCCGTTTAGGCCGATGCGGCGCGCGTCTCGCGTTTGAGGTCGCGTTCCAGCGCGACCAGCAGTGCGATGGGCAGCCAGGCTTGCAGAAGAAGCTAAATAAAGAAGTTGGGGGTCATGGCGGCAAGGAAGGCGAGTGCTATCCCGATACAGCGGGCAGCGAGGGCCATGTCATGGCCGTTCATCTGGGAACTGTTAGTGATTCCACGTTCGTCAATTGCAGGTTGGCGACGGTGCCGCCGCCTGGCCGTGTGGCAAGCCGAACCTGCCAGCCATTGGCCTCGACCAGTTGTTGCACGATGGCCAGGCCGAGCCCACTGCCACCGGTGCGGGTGGAGCGTGATGGCTCCAGACGGTGAAACGGCCGGAATACGGCCTCCCGTTCGTTCTCGGGGATACCCGGGCCACGATCCAATACTCTGATTTCCTGGCGTTCTGGGTCAAACTCGACCACTGTGGGTTCGTCGCCACCATAACGCAGGGCATTGTCCAGCAGGTTGCCGACCACCCGACGAAAAGCCAGGGAGCGTATGCGGACGCGGACCGGTGCGTTGGGGTGGTACTCGACTTGATTTCCAGCGCGTCGGGCCGCATCGACGATTTCGCTCAGGAGCGCGCTGGGGTCCGTCTCGCTGGGCACTTCCTCGAAGCCCTGTCCCAGTTCCAGGCAGCGGCCAATCAGCCCGTTCATCGCGTCCACGTCGCGCATGAGGCGGTGGGCCAGTTCCGGGTCATGGCCTTCCGAGAGCATGCCCAGAGCCAGGCGCATGCGCGTCAAGGGGGTGCGCAGGTCATGGGAGATGCCGGCAAGCAGGATGGTACGGCTGGCGAGCAGATCCCGCACCTGTGTGACCATGTGGTTGAAGGAAGTCACGCAGGTATCGAACTCCTCCGGGCCACCGCCAGGCAAAGGCTCCGGGCAGTCACCCGCGCCCATCCTACGGGCCGCGGTCGACAGTCGTCGCAGCGGCGCGGTGAGACGTCGGGCGAGGTAGGCCGAGGTGATGAAAGTGGCGGCGGTGCCCACGATGAGGATCAGCGCCAGGGCGCCGGGTGGGAACACGCCGCTGCGTTCACTGGAAAAGCCCACCCGGACCAGCCCACGAGCAGTGGGAATGTCGGCCCAGAGCCACTGGCTTTCGCGGGGGTCGCTGCGCAGTTCGAGGTCGAGCCCAGTACGGCGGCCGAGTGCGTCTTCGACGAAGTAGTAGTAGGGCAGCCGCTTGGAGAAGTCGGATAGCGGCGTATCCGCCGCGCCGATCCGCACCTCATAAGTGCGCAGGGCATGGGCTAGGTAGTCGTGGCGCGCCGCTTCCGGCAGTTGGCCCCAGCCCTCGGCGACATCCACCAGCCTGGCGGCCAGGTCGTCGGCGGCGCGTTGGCCCAGCGGCACCAGGGCGTAGTAGGCGATGGCGCCGATGGCGAAGATCTGAAACACCACCGACACGCTGGCAATTACCAGGGTGGTGCGGCAGAGCAGGGTACGCGGCCACTTCATACCGATTGCCCGCTGGGCGTAAACAGATAGCCCTCGCCGCGTACCGTACGGATGTAAACCGGGTGCGCCAAGTCCGGCTCGATGCGGCGTCGCAAACGGGTCACCCGCACATCCACCATGCGGTCGAACGGGGAGCGGTCGTAACCGCGCAGCAACTCGACTAGGCGGTCGCGACTGAGGATCTTGTCGGGGTGGTCGACGAATGCCATCAGCAGGGCATATTCTGCGCCCGACAGGGGGAGGTGTTCGCCGTTACGGATCAAGCGGCGGGTCTCCCGGTCCAGCACGCAAGGGCCGAAACGGAACAGACGACCGGCCTGGGTTGGCATTTGCGCTCGGCGCAGCACTGCGCGGACACGGGCGAGTAGTTCGCGGTGGTCGAACGGCTTGGCCAGGTAGTCGTCCGCGCCCACTTCCAGCCCAACGATGCGGTCGACCGGTTCGCTGCGCGCCGAAAGCATGATCACCGGCGGCCCGCCGTGTTCGCGCAGCCCGCGCGCCAGGCTCAGCCCATCCTAGCCCGGCAGCATGATATCGAGCAGGATGAGGTCCACCTGCTGCGCGGCCAGATGGTGGCGCATGGCGTGGGCATCCCCCACGCCGGTCATGTGGAAACCGTTCTGGCCGAGATAGCGCATCACCAACTCGCGCAACTCGACATCGTCATCGACAACCAGAATATGGCGGTCCTCTGTCATACCGATCCATTCCTTCATTTCAGGGTGAAACATGCCGGAAACCTTCGGTAACCGTTCCGCATTCGGTGCAATTATATAGACACGGGCGTTTCCCATGATGTCAAGACGGGCCAAGTGGTCCGCGTTCATTCGAAATGAGGAGCTCTTCTATGTCGCATCGTAAGCTTAATGTCTCCACGCTGTTCGCCTGTCTGCTCGCCATCACCCTGCCTATGGCCATGTCGTCCGCCAGCGCCGGCGAGAGCAAGCTGGATCCCAAAGTCGGTATGCAGTTCGTTCAGAAACAGATGGTGCAGATGACGCCGGAACTGCAGCAGAAGGCCAAGGCGTTGTCGCCCGAGATCAAGCAGTTTCTCGTCCACGTGGCGGCCAAACACAGCAGAAAGAGCGATACCTTGACCCTGGCCCAGGTCATGCAGGAGGTGTTGGCCGACTACCAGGCCATGGCCAGCGCCATCACCATGGATAACGGCGAAGCCGCCGCCGAGGCCGCGCGCCGTCTCGCCGATCACCGTCTGCCGCGTGGCGGTTTGCTGCCTTACATGCCCATCAATATGGTTAACACACAGGATCTGTCCGTGTTGCCGGCGATGGAGGAGGTGGTGGAAGGCGGTTCCCTGCGCCTCGCCGAAGCGGCGGAGAAGGGCGACATGATCGGCGCTGCGGAGCATTTGGGCAATGTGACTCGGGGCTGCGTGGCTTGCCATCAGCATTTCCGCGGACAGCCCGGCGCATCCACGCTGCTGCGCAAGTAAACCGAGACGGAGGAGATGAACATGAAAAAAATTCAACCACTGGTTTGCGCACTAGGCCTGTTGGGCGCGACCGCGACGCCGGCACACGCTACCAACGGCGATCAGATGATCGGCGTGTCCGCCACCCAATGGGGCATGGGCGGTGCCGTGGTGGCCGCTCCGCAGGACGCCGGCACCATTCTCACCAACCCGGCGGGCATCGCTGAACTGGGTATCAAGGAGGTGCGCGTGGACATGGGCTTTGGTTTCCTCAATCCGCCGCGCAAGGCCAATGGCTTCGAGAGCGACTCGGATCTTTACATGATCCCGTCGGGAGCCCTCGCCTTCAACGTCAACGACCGGCTCTACTTGGGCATGGGCATGGCCGGCTTGTCCGGCATGGGGGTGGATTTCCCGGATACGAACGCCGCCGCCGGCAATCAGGCGATCGTGACCACCAAACAGTTCTACAAGATCGCGCCCGGCTTCGGCTACAAGCTGAGCGACAAGCTGAGCGTTGGCGCGGCCTTGAACATCGACTACCAGAGCCTGGCGTTGTCCAATCCGACCTATACCCTGCAGCAGAATCAGGTCTATGGCTTCGGCGTGACGGCGGGTCTGATCTACAAGCCGAGCGAAAAATTGCGCATTGGCGCGGCCTGGGTCAGCGAGCAGAGTATGTCGCCATTCCACTGGAATACAACAACCGGGGCTATCGAGATGACCATGAACGGGCCACAGCAACTAGCTCTGGGCATCGCCTTCACCCCCATGCCCGGTCTGCTGGTGGAGGCCGACATCAAACACATCGGCTTCAGCGATGTGTTGGGCAATGTGGCGGTCTCGCGGCCCGCTGATTACGCGGGGGCGGTCCCGGCGAGCATGAACTTCGGCTGGGAAGATCAGACCGTGTTCTCGCTCGGTATCCAGAAGGAAATCGACCCCAAGACCACCGTGCGCATGGGCCTGAACTACGGCAAGTCGCCGATTGGTCCCGAGGACGTCAATTCCAACATCGGCTCGCTGGCGGTAACCGAGAAACATCTTTCCATCGGTTTGACGCGCAAGATCAGCGACAAGGTCATGGGTTCGTTGTCCTACATGCGCGCCTTCCAGAACTCGGTGACATCAAACGTGGCACCCTTCAATACCATCGAGCTGGAGCAGAACATCGTCAATCTGCAGATCAGCTACAAGCTTTGAGCAAGGAGTGTTCCATGACCGTTGATCGCATCGTCCACCTGGCGGCAGGAAGCATGATTCTGTTGAGTATCGCCCTGGCGAATTTTGTCCATTCCGACTGGATCTGGCTGGCGGTATTCGTCGGCGCCAACCTGGCGCAGAGCGGGCTCACCAGCTTCTGTCCGCTCGCAGCCATGCTGAAAAAGGCGAGAGTGCCGGATTCCAGCAAGTGTTGTAGTTGAGTGCCGCGCCGCCATTCCGGATATGCTTGGAATGACGGAAAAGTGGCGTTGAGATAATCGCCGTGAATGGTGGCTACCATTCACGGCTTTTTTATCCTGACCTTCCCCCGATAAATTGTCTTCTAAGGGTTATGTAGACTTAACGTTACATTTAAAAGGAAGAAGATGAAGAGGCTTCCGAAGCCGGCATACACAGCCGAGTTCAACGAACTGTCGGTCAAGCGAGTGAAGTTGGGGTA
>SXRG01000016.1 GCA_005793645.1 Burkholderiales bacterium | reverse complement strand
GCGCCAACATGGTATTCAAGGCCGGCCTGACCTGGGTCGTTGGCGGCCATGAACTCGCCCGCCGCGTGACCACGGGCTACGCCATCACCCTCACCGGGCTATTAATCGGTGCAGCACTGACCTGATATCCCTATCGGCACAAGGCTAACCTCCTGCAAAAGCCCAGACTGTCCCCCTAGGTGTATCACCTCTCGCCCACGGCCTACGCTAACCACGCATCCATAAGAACACAGCCCCCCCTGACACGAGCTGGTTTTCTACGACGAAACCTCGGCGATCTATTTTCCGCTGCCCATCCGCTCGTACATCTGCGCCAGGTTGAGTCGAGCTTTGACATAGCCCTGTTCGGCCGAGCGCTTGAACCAAGTGATTGCATCGGGGAGATTGCGCTCCACACCGATGCCATCGCGCAGCAGCACGGCGAGGTTGTTCTGTGCATATTTATCGCCGGCTTCGGCCGCTTTGCGATACCAGCGTGCGGCCTGAGCGAAGTCCTTCTTGGCCCCTTTACCTTGTTCATAGATCACGCCAAGGTTGTTTTGCGCCGACACATCGCCGCCCTCGGCTGCGCGGGTGATCCACGCCAGCGCCTCCGGATAACGCCCGGCCTTGAAATGCAACCAGCCCAGCCGCCCCTGCGCCTTGGGCAAACCCTTTTCAGCCGCCTTGGCATACCACGCCTGCGCCGCCGTTTCATCCTTGGCCCCGCCTTGTCCATGTTCAGCCATCAGCCCGAGGTTGATCCAGGCCAGCGGTTCCGCCTGTTCTGCGGCCTGCGCGAACCACTGTTTGGCCAGATTGAAGTCCTGCGCCACTCCGCGACCTTCGCGATACATCACGCCGAGGTTGTTGCGCGCCAGCGCGCTGCCGCCCTTCGCAGCTACGCCATACCACTGCGCCGCCTTAATGGGATCGGCCGCACCAAACACGCCGTTTTCAAAACCCAAACCCAAATGTGTTGCCGCCGCGATTTCACCCGCTTGCGCGGCCTTTTCAAGCCACTGCTGCGCCGCCACCAGATCGCGCGGCAGACCCAAGCCCTTTTCGTTCAACAAAGCGAGGCGGTATTGAGCCACCGCACTGCCCTGCTTCGCCGCCCGCTCCAGCCACTTTGCCGCCAGTGGTAGATCGACGCTGACGCCGTGCAAGCCATCCATGTAGATTTGCCCAAGGTTCGCCTGCGCCGTGGCGTGTTCGGCTTCAGCCGCGCGGATCAGCCATTGCACCCCCTGCGCCGGATCAACCTCTACGCCCTTGCCATCGAAATGACGCAAGGCCAGATTGTTTTGCGCGACCGGGTCGCCGCCGTCGGCTGCCCGTTTCACCCAGCGTGCCGCCTGCGCACTGTCCTGGGGCATCAACTGACCCGCATCAAGCAATTCCGCCAACTTCAACTGGGCGCTGGCCAAGCCCAACTCGGCGGCTTTGTTCAACCAGTTCAGGCCTTTGCCTACATCCCGGGGCATACCCTCACCGGCCAACATCAGCAACGCGAGGTTGTACTGCGCCGCAGATTCACCCTGTTCGGCTGCCATCAGATACCAAGAGGCTGCGGCCTTGAGATCGCGCGCCAGCCATTCGCCCTGTTGATATAACCAGCCCAATTTGAAACGCGCCTCGGCGTCGCCCTGCTTGGCCGCTTCGGTATACGCCTCGATCGCCAGTTGCCGCGCCTGTTGCGGCGACAACTCCGCTGCCGAAGCCGTGGTCAACCCAGCGGTTACCAGCACCACGCTCAATATCACTCGTCTAAATAAGGGGTTATGCATGCTCATCTCCTAAGTTCAAAATCCTTACCATGCGTTTTCAATGCGGTACAGAATCGGCAGGCGCAGGGTCTTGGCCAAAGCCTCGCCACGCCGGTTCTGCACCACGAAATGCGCGCAACCGGCTGCCTGGCTGCGCGCCAATTCATCCAATTCCGCAAAACCGCTGCTTTCCACAATAGACACCTCGCGTGGCTGACCCTGCAAGTCGACCGTAATCCGCAAAATTACCCGGCCTTCTGCACGCCAGTGTTTTGGGGGCGGCTTGAAACAAGAATGTCCATCACGCCCCAGCGCCGCCTTGAACACACCGCTGGCTGGAGCCGTTGCCAAAGATTCAAGCCCCAGTTCACCGCCCACACCGACCGTCAATAAACCTTTGTGCAAGGTTTCCGGCCCGGTGTGCTGAACGGCCTCAGCGTCTGCCGAACTCAGACCACCGCGTGCAAACCCTGCCCGTTTTCCCATCGGGCCAGCCGTACCGCTGTTTTTTAGATGCGCGGTATGCGTCGCCTCCGCCATGCTGCGCCGAACTGCGCCCGTGTTTTCTGCGGTTACCGCCGCGCCGACCTCGGCACCCGCCGACCGCCCCACAGGGCCTAAACCCGTCGCCACCTGCATGCGTGAAGCCGTCCCGTCTGGCGCTGAATGCCGGCCACGAACACTCGCCACACCCTCCGCATCACTCTGACTCGGCCCGGTCGAGGTGCGTACCGAAGGTTGAACATGTCCCGCCCCAGTTGCCGTCATTGCGGATTGCAAGCGCGCGGGTGCCGCCATGCCTTGTGCCGTTTGCATGGGCCGAGCGCTGCTCAAACTTTCTGTCGACATGGCAGGGGGGTTCGCCACCGCCACCGGTTTCGCCACTGTGCTTACGACCTCACTTGGTGCCGCCTGCAAAGACTGAACGGTCGGCACCGCTACCGCCGCACGCATCGACTCCACCTCCGGATCGCTCATGGCCCCGCCACCGGACAGGGATGGCATCGCTGACGACGATGCAGAAGATGAAGATGTACGGACAGGCTGCTGCCGCTCTGGTGGCCGGGGTTTGGGGGACGGCTCAGCCAGTTGTACGGTCAATACAACCGGAGTTGGCGGCGGCACACCCAAGGGCGGCGCCAATGCCAGCGCCACGCCATGTGTCACAAGACTCAATCCTATGGCCGTGCGCATCACAGCATGGCATCGATTCATGCCACGATCATAAAGCCTGCCCGCGCAGAATCACACTCAAGGCATGACCGGAATATGCGCCGCCAACCGGGTCGGCCGGGTTTCCTGAATCCCGGCACGGCGTTTGAGATCGACAAGCACCCGGGCCGAGTCAACCAACGCAACGCGCGCGGCCTCAGCGGCGTCTCGTTTGGCGATTAACTGGGCAGCCTGTGCCCGCCAGACGAGCCTCTGTGGCGCATGTTCGTGATGCAAATGATGCTGACGATCCGCCGTGAACCAGCGATGCGCTTCGACGGCATCCATTTTTACGCCCTCGCCGTTCTGATACATCAGGCCGATCTGAAGCTGTGCGGCCTTATCGCCCGCATCCGCCGCACGGCGATACCAACGCAGCGCCTCACCCAGGTTTCGCGCTACGCCATCACCGTGCTGATGGATCACAGCCAGGTTATATGCCGCGTTCGGATCCCCTTTATTCGCCCAACGCGTCCAGATCATCACCGCCGCCGCTGTATCGCCGGCACGGTGCAACCGAGCCGCCTGCTGCATCTCCTGATCTCCGTTGCTGGCGGACGCCGGGGCGGACAACCAGAGCAGCGCAACGAACGTAACCATCCATCGATGCAAACAGGTCATGGTACGTCTCCAGTTCAGTCGATGTTCAATGTAACCTTGGCCCATATGAAGCGTCCGGGTTCGTTGACGGCGGTCGTCGTATCAGTGGTGTAGCCCGTGATCGCCGCATCCGTTTTGCTAATGTGCTCGTAGTAATTCTTGTCGAGCACGTTGTCGATGCCAAAGCTAACCAGTGACTTCTTGTTCGGCTTGTAGCTTCCATTCAGGGACAATGTGGCAAATCCCGGCGTGGCTGTGCCGCGATCCAGACCAACGACCGTG
>SXRG01000092.1 GCA_005793645.1 Burkholderiales bacterium | reverse complement strand
GGCTTCCTGCTCGCCAGCGCACACGACTGGCTAGCCGAGTTCCACTTCGACGGCCTGCGCGTCGCTGCCGTTGCCTCCATGCTCTACCTGGACTAGTCCCGCAAGGCCGGCGAATGGATTCCCAACAAATATGGCGGCCGCGAAAACCTGGATGCCATCGCCTTCCTGCGCGAGATGAATGCCATGGTGCACGAGACCTTCCCAGGCGCCCTGACCCTCGCCGAAGAATCCACCTCCTGGCCCATGGTCTCGCGCCCAACCTATGTCGGTGGACTGGGCTTCTCGATGAAATGGAACATGGGCTGGATGAACGACACGCTAGCCTATCTACACCTCGATCCAGTGTTCCGCCGCTATCATCACAGCCACCTCACCTTCGGCCAGCTGTATGCCTACTCGGAAAATTTCGTCCTGCCCTTCTCTCACGACGAGGTCGTACACGGCAAAGGCTCGCTTCTGGGCCAGATGCCCGGCGATGCCTGGCAACAATTTGCCAACCTGCGCCTGCTCCTGACCTATCAGATAGCCTCGCCCGGCAAGAAACTCAACTTCATGGGCAACGAACTGGCCCAGGGCCGCGAATGGTCCGAAGGGCGCGAGCTCGACTGGTCAACCCTACAACTGCACTGGCACGAAGGCGTACAGCGTTGCGCCCGTGATCTCAACCGCCTCTATCGCGACACGCCCGCATTGTTCGAACTCGACTTCAACCACGAGGGTTTCGCCTGGATCGACTGCCACGATGCCGACCAATCCATCCTCTCCTTCCTGCGTCGCGACTTGAACGGTGGCACCGTCATCTGTGCCTTCAACTTCACCCCCGTGCTTCGCCATGGCTACCGTCTCGGCTGTCCGCAGGCTGGCCATTGGCGCGAGCTCTTCAACAGCGACTCGGCCCATTACAGCGGCTCCAACCAAGGCAACGGCGCCGGACTTGAAAGCCAGCCGCAACCCTGGATGGGCATGCCACACTCTATTGTCATCACCTTGCCACCATTGTCTGGCATCATCCTACACATTGATTGATCCCTAACCTGTTATGACTGCCACCTCCGCCTCACATCCAAAGACCCCTGTAAAACTAACCCAAAGCCCCACCTGGCAAGCCCTCAAGAACGAGCGCACGGCCTGGAAAAAATTGCACCTGCGTGATCTGTTTGCCCGTGATAAGAAACGCAGCGCGCGTTATTCACTGGAACTGGACGATCCCGATGAGACCTTCCTGCTCGACTACTCAAAAAACCTGATCCGCCCACAAACTCTTAAACTCTTGGTCAAGCTGGCCAAGGAGGCCAAGGTCGAGGCCCTCCGCAATGCCATGTTCAGTGGCGAAAAGATCAACCTTACCGAGAACCGCGCTGTTTTACACACCGCCCTGCGCGGAGAGGCTCCAGTCAAGGTCGATGGCCACGATGTCATACCCGAGGTGCGCGCCGTGCTAGAACAGATCCGCGTCTTCGCCGATCGCGTACGCCCCGGCAAATGGAAGGGCTCCAGCGGCCAGCCCATCACCGATGGGGTTAACATCGGCCTCGGCGGCGCCGTCCTCGGTCCGGCCATGGCTTGCATCGCGCTGAAGCCTTACGGCGGCAACATCCGCGTCCATTTCGTCTCCAATGTCGATCCCAGTCAATTGGTCGATACGCTGGAAGACCTTGACCCGGCCACCACCCTATTCATCGTTGCCTCCAAGACCTTTACCACCCAGGAAACCCTGCTCAATGCCCAAGCCGCACGGACCTGGCTACTAGAGGCAGCAAAAGACGAAAAACAAATTGCCAAGCACTTCGTAGCTGTCTCCACCAACTCCGAGGCCGTTAACGCCTTAGGCATCGACACCGACAACATGTTTGTTTTCTGGGACTGTGTCTGCGGCCGTTATTCGCTCTGGTCCGCCATCGGCCTGCCCATCGCGCTTTATATCGGCATGGATGCCTTTGAGGAACTGCTCGCTGGCGGCCGCGACATGGACACCCACTTCAAAGACGCCCCGCTCGACCAGAACATGCCCGTGCTGATGGCACTGATCGGCCTCTGGTACACCAACTTTTGGGACGCACAGGCCTACGCCGTGTTGCCCTACGAGCAACGCCTAGCCCGCTTCCCCGCCTACCTGCAACAGCTCGACATGGAATCCTCCGGCAAGTCCGTTACCCGCGACGGCCGTACTGTATCCTGCGCCACCGGCCCTGTCCTGTTCGGCGAGCCCGGCACCAACGGCCAACACGCCTTCTACCAACTCATCCACCAAGGCACCAGCCTGATCCCCTGCGACTTTATCGCCGGGCGCGAATCACACAACGATCTCATTGGCCAACACGGCAGCCAACACGCCGTGCTGCTGTCCAACTTCCTTGCCCAGACCGAGGCCTTAATGCGAGGCAAGATACTGGCCGAGGCCCAAGCCGAACTCGCCGCAGAAGGCAAGACTACCGCCCAGATCAAGGCACTAGCCCCACATAAGGTCTTCCCCGGCAACCGTCCCACAAATTCCATCCTATATCGCAAACTCACCCCCCGTACCTTGGGCCGCCTGATTGCCCTCTATGAACACAAGGTATTCGTGCAAGGTGCGCTCTGGAATGTGAACAGCTACGATCAATGGGGCGTAGAACTGGGCAAGCAGCTCGCAAAAGTCATCCTTCCCGAATTACAAGGCGGCAAGCCTGGTGCCCACGACAGCTCTACCCTCGGCCTAATCCGGCGCATCCGGGATTGAAATGTACGCGGCACTCAAGCACCTGCATGTCTTCACCGTCGTCGTTTCACTCAGCCTCTTCCTGCTGCGCGGCTGGTGGCGATTCACCGCGCCGGAACGGCTCAATACGCGCTGGATCCGGATCACCCCGCACAGCAATGACACGCTTCTGCTTGCCGCCGCCATCGGGATGCTGGTGGTCGGTGAGTTTAATCCGCTCGAGAACCCTTGGCTCATCGGCAAGATCACCCTGCTGCTTGCCTACATCAGCCTCGGCAGCATTGCCCTCAAACGCAGCAGCAAAACAGCCTTCATAGCCGCTCTCGCCTGCTTCGGCTGGATCGTTTTCATAGCGGTCACAAAGCAGATTCTGCCCCTCTAAAGCGGCCAGAACGCACTAAACGGCTTGGAAAACACCTTCCCCCCGGTCATTCCCGTCTCGGCCCTCAACCGGGCAGTGCGCATCGCCATCGAGCGCAGCGTAACGCAATGCTGGGTAGCCGGAGAGATTTCCAACCTGACCCGTGCACCCTCCGGTCACTGGTATTTCACCTTAAAAGATGAGATCGCAAGCGTGCGTTGTGCGATGTTTCGTGGACGCAACCAGTTTGTTGATTTTGTCCCCGCCAACGGCCAACAGGTCGAGGTGCGTGCCCAAGCAACGCTGTACGAGCCGCGCGGTGAGTTTCAACTGGCCGTGGAGACCATGCGTCGTGCCGGAATGGGCAACCTGTTTGAGGCCTTTTTACGGCTCAAGGCCAAGCTGGAGAGTGAAGGCCTGTTCGATGTGGCCCGCAAACGCACCCTGCCCCCCTATCCGCATTCAATCGGCATCATCACCTCACCGCGTGCAGCGGCCTTACGCGATGTGATTACCACGCTCAGGCGACGCTGGCCGGCAGCGCGCGTCACCCTCTACCCTAGCCCGGTACAAGGCGAAGGTGCCGCTACGCAACTGCTCACCGCGCTGCAAACCGCCATCCATCGTGCCGAATGCGAAGTCTTGTTGCTGGTACGCGGTGGCGGCAGCATCGAAGACCTGTGGTCATTCAACGACGAAGCGCTAGCGCGCACCATTGCTGCAAGCCCCATCCCAATCGTCAGTGGTGTGGGTCACGAGACCGATTTCACCCTCGCCGATTTCGTCGCCGACCTACGCGCCCCCACGCCAACCGCCGCTGCCGAACTAGCGACACCGGACGGCCCAGGATTGGCCGAGCAACTCGCCGCCGACACGCGACGCCTGCAACACGCCCAAAAACGGCGTCTTGAACAACTGGCGCAACGAATCGATCTGGTCGGCCGCCGTCTGAGACACCCGGCTAGCCACCTCGAAATACAGAATCGACATCTCCAGCACCTCACCCAGCGGCTGGACAGCGCCATTCGAAACCGTTTCGATTTGGCATGGCATCAACTACGCCATGATGGCTTGTGCCTGCACAACCAACGCCCGAACTTGGGTTTTTCGGGAGGGCTGGCTATCCGCATCGGCGCACTGCAACAACGACTCCGCTCGGACCTCAGCCACCAGATCACCCAAGGGAAGACCGCCTGTACAAGCCTTGCCGCACAGCTACATCAGCTCAACCCAGAAGCCGTCCTTGGCCGTGGTTACAGCATCGTACGCGACGCTCAAGACCAGATTGTGACCAATGCCGAACGACTGCAGCCCGGCGACCCTCTGACCATAACCTTCGCCCGCGGCAAGGTCATCAGCTGTGTCGAAGAAGTTACGCCGACCGAACGATCAGCCTCTGGCTAATAAAATTTCGTACAGGAGCTGCACCCCTATAAATCAGGCACCATCGCCGCATGAACCGACTTTGCGGTAAATCTTAAAACTCAATATTGTCAACAATATATGGGTTACAACAGTTGTTTTTTGCATTTTGTGCTAACATTTGCCAATGTTTGTCGACAATATTGTTGAGGTTGTCTTATGGCCCATTCTGAAACTCTGGCAGATATTGCTGCCTATCGCTTAGCCCAGGCCATCATCACAGGCGATCTAGCGCAGGGTCAAAAACTAAACGAGGTCGAGTTAGCTGAACGCTATGGCATGGGACGCGGCCCCTTGCGTGAGGCCTTGCGGCGTCTGGAAGGCCAGCGGTTAGTCAGCCACATTCCAAACGCCGGCACTCGGGTTATTGTCCTTGACAACAAGATGCTCGCCGAGTTGTACGCCGTACGTGAGGCGCTAGAAGGCATGGCCTGCCGTCTGGCCGCCCACGAGATGAACGACACCGAGATTGCCCAGTTGCAGGGACTTCTGGCTCAGCATGAACAGCAAATCGAGGCACAGGGAGGGCAGGTGTACGCGCAAAGCGAGGGGGACCTAGACTTTCACTACCTAATTGTGCGGGGTAGCCGCAACGCCCTGCTGATAAATCTGCTCGGCGGCGAACAATACCCGTTATTGCGCATGTGCCGCTACCGTTCCAGCCGCAATGCCCAGCGACCGCGACCGGCGCTGGCGCAGCACCGCCACATCGTCGAGGCACTAGCGGCTCGCGATGGCGAACTCGCCGAATTCTTGATGCGCCGCCATATCCACGGCGCATGGCAAAGCATCAGCGCCATGATTAGTGCCGAAAACCAAGTCCAGGAACGCTCATGAACCCCACTCAAAGCCCCGGCCAAAAACTGCGTCAAGCCGTCGCCAATAATCACCCTTTGCAGGTCGTTGGCACGGTAACGGCCTACTGCGCCCTTCTGGCACAAAAGACCGGCCACCAAGCCATTTACCTCTCCGGCGGTGGCGTGGCCGCTTCTTCTCTGGGCATCCCCGATCTGGGCATCACCACCTTACACGATGTGTGTGAAGACACTCGTCACATCACGGCCGCCAGCAACCTGCCTCTCCTGGTAGATATCGATACCGGTTGGGGCGGCGCATTCAATATCGCCCGCGCCACACGCGAAATCGCCCAAGCCGGCGCGGCGGGTTTCCATATCGAAGATCAGGTAATGCAAAAACGCTGTGGTCACCGCCCCAACAAGGCCATCGTCACGCAAAGCGAAATGGTTGACCGCATCAAGGCGGCTGTGGATGCCCGGATTGACCCAAGTTTCGTGATCATGGCCCGCACCGACGCGCTGGCCGTAGAGGGTATGCAACGCGCTATTGAACGTGCCCAGGCCTGCGTTGAGGCGGGTGCCGACATGATCTTTCCCGAAGCGATGAATACCCTGGCGCAATACGCCGAATTCACCCGCGTTGTGGATGTGCCGGTGCTGGCCAACATCACCGAGTTTGGCGCTACACCGCTGTACACCACACAAGAATTGGCCGGCGTTGGCGTGAAGTTGGTGCTCTACCCACTTTCCGCTTTCCGCGCCATGAGCCAGGCCGCCCTCAAGGTCTATCAACACATCCTCGCCGACGGTACTCAGCAATCCGTCGTGCCCGATATGCAAACACGCGCGGACCTGTACGATTTTCTCGGCTACCACGCCTTTGAACAACAACTCGACCGCCTATTCGCTGAAGGAGGCCAGCAATGAACAATGCCACCACACCAAAAACCAAAAAATCGGTTGCCCTCTCCGGTACTGTGGCCGGCAACACCGCTGTCTGTACGGTGGGCCACACCGGCAACGACCTGCATTACCGCGGCTATAACATCCTCGATTTCGCCGAACAAGCCGAGTTCGAAGAGATTGCCCACCTGCTCATCCATGAGCACCTGCCCAACCGCACCGAACTGGCCGCCTACAAAAGCAAGCTGAAAAAATTGCGTGGCCTGCCTTCCCCAGTCAAACAGGCGCTGGAAGCGATCCCCGCCAACGCACATCCGATGGACGTAATGCGCACCGGCTGTTCAATGTTGGGCACCTGCGAACCAGAAGGCCCAATCAGCGACTACGCCGCTACCCAGGACAAGATCGACCGCCTGCTGGCCAGTTTCGGCTCGATGCTGATGTATTGGTATCACTTCAGCACCTCCGGCAAGCGCATTGAGGTAGAAACTGACGACGATTCGACCGCCAGCCACATCCTGCATCTATTGCACGGCAAAACGCCCAAGGCCTCCTGGGTACGCGCCATGCACACCTCGTTGACCCTCTACGCCGAGCACGAATTCACCGCCTCCACCTTCACCGCCCGCGTCGTAGCCGGCACGAATTCCGATCTCCACTCGTGCATCACGGCCGCCATCGGTGCCCTGCGGGGCCCCAAGCACGGTGGGGCCAACGAAGAGGCCTTCCGTATCCAGGACCGTTATGTTGATGCCGATGCCGCCGAGGCTGACATCCGCCAGCGCGTAGCCAAAAAAGAAATCATCACCGGCTTCGGACATCCGGTGTACACCCTAGCCGACCCACGCAACGAAGTCATCAAGCGCGTGGCGCAAAGGCTTTCCGAAGAAAACGGCGACCATCGCCTGTTCAATATCGCCGCGCGTCTGGAGGTCGTGATGTGGGAACTAAAACGAATGTTCCCCAACCTTGATTGGTTTTCGGCAGTCTCCTATCACCAGATGGGCGTACCCACCGCCATGTTCACCCCGATGTTCGTCATTGCCCGCACCACGGGTTGGGGGGCACATGTGATCGAACAACGCCAAGACGGCAAAATCATCCGCCCCAGCGCACACTACATCGGCCCGGAAAACCGAGCCTGGCCCTCCCTTGAAAAACGCTGATCCCGAAAGAATCCCATGAGCGCCAATGTAGACCTGAACAACCGCCCGGCCCCCGATCAAGTGCTGGTCGATATCGCCCGTTATGTGTGCAATCCCATCATCACTTCACAGGAGGCCTACGACACCGCGCGCAATTGCCTGATCGACACCCTCGGCTGCGGCATTCTGGCCCTGCGTTTTCCCGAATGCACCAAGCATCTTGGCCCCCTCGTGCCAGGTACCACAGTGCGGCACGGCGCTCGCGTACCAGGCACCGCGCACGAACTTGATCCGGTCAAGGCGGCCTGGGATATTGGCACCATGGTGCGCTGGCTGGATTACAACGACACTTGGCTGGCTGCCGAATGGGGCCACCCCTCAGACAACCTCGGCGGGATCCTGGCCGTAGCCGATTACCTGTCGCGTTGTCGGGTTGCCGAGGGTGAAGCGCCATTGACAATGCACGCCGTACTGACCGCAATGATCCAAGCGCACGAGGTGCAAGGTGTACTGGCACTGGAAAACAGCTTCAATCGCGTCGGCCTCGACCATGTAATCCTGGTCAAGATAGCCTCTGTCGCCGTGGTTACCCGTCTGCTCGGAGGCTCGGAGGCACAAGTGATCGACGCCTTGTCGCAGGCCTTTGTCGATGGGCAAGCCCTGCGCACCTACCGCCACGCGCCCAACACCGGTTCACGCAAGTCTTGGGCGGCGGGTGACGCCACCTCGCGCGCAGTGCGCCTAGCGATGATAACGATGGCCGGCGAAATGGGCATCCCTAGCGTACTGACCGCCCCGCAATGGGGCTTTTACGATGTGCTGTTTGCCAAGAACAACAAGGATCAGCAGATCAAGCCCGCCGAGCAGCGCGCCTTCAAGATCGCCCAGCCTTATAGCAGTTATGTAATGGAACAGATCCTGTTCAAGCTTGCGTTCCCGGCCGAGTTCCACTCGCAAACCGCCTGCGAAGCCGCCGTACGTTTGCATCCGCAGGTGAAAGACCGGCTCGATGACATCGAGCGCATCGTCGTCACCACCCACGAATCGGCCATCCGCATCATTTCCAAGGTTGGGCCGCTGGCCAATGCTGCCGATCGTGACCACTGTCTGCAATACATCATCGCCGTGCCACTCATCACCGGCAACCTGATCGCCGAGAATTATGAGGATGGTTTCCACACCGCCAATCCCTTGATCAATGTGCTGCGCGACAAGATGGAGATCATTGAGGATCCACGCTATACCCGCGAATATCTAGAGGCTGACAAACGCTCGATCGCCAACGCAATACAGGTATTCTTCAAAGATGGCAGCGCCACCGAGCGGATCGCCGTCGAATACCCGATCGGCCATCGCCGCCGTCGCGCCGAAGGCATCCCGGTGCTGGAGAAAAAGTTCCTCGACAACTTGCATACCCGCTTCCCAGAATCCCGCTGCCAATCCATCATGGCGCTGTGCCTGGACCAGGCCCGGCTCGAAGCCACACCGGTACACCGTTTCATGGACCTATTCTGCATCAATTAGATTGCCACGAGATCAAGGCATCACGCGATATATAGAGGAGACGACGATGGGCTACCAGACCGAATTTAACCGTTCGATGCACGATCCCGAGGGCTTCTGGCGAGAACAGGCCGAAGCCCTGCCGTGGTACCGATTTCCGCAACAGATTCTGACTCAAGGGCCGGATGGCATCGGCTACTGGTTTGCCGATGGCGAGATGAACACCGCCTACATGGCGCTCGACCACCATGTCGAGAATGGGCGTGGCACTCAGACGGCACTGATCTACGACTCGCCAGTAACCGGCACAAAGGCACGCTACACCTACGCCGAGCTAACCGATGCAGTGGCACGAACGGCCGGCATGCTGGCCGACCTCGGTATTGTCAAGGGCGATCGCGTCATCATCTACATGCCTATGATCCCGGAGGCCGTTATCGCCATGCTCGCCGTAGCGCGTCTGGGCGCGATCCATTCAGTGGTATTCGGAGGTTTTGCCGCGCCCGAGTTAGCGCTGCGCATCGACGACGCGACCCCCAAGGTCATCCTGTCCGCTTCCTGCGGCATCGAGGTTGCCCGCCGCATTGAATACAAACCACTCCTCGACCGCGCCCTGGAAATGGCCAAACACGCGCCGCAATGCTGCGTCATCTTTCAACGCCCGGCACTGCCTGCCACCCTCATCCCCGGCCGCGACCATGACTGGGCCACCCTGCTGGAAGCCTCCCGGCCAATCGGTTGCACGCCCGTCAAGGGTGCCGATCCTCTCTACATCCTCTATACCTCCGGTACCACCGGAAAGCCAAAAGGTGTGGTACGCGAAAACGGCGGCCACGCCGTAGCACTCAAATACAGCATGAAGGCTATCTACGACACGGATCCCGGCGATGTGTTTTTCGCTTGCTCCGATGTCGGTTGGGTGGTCGGCCACTCATACATCGTCTATGGCCCGCTGTTGCAGGGCTGCACCACTATCATCTATGAAGGCAAGCCAGTAATGACGCCGAATGCCGGGGCGTTGTGGCGGGTCTGTGCGGAATACGGTGTGAAGGCGCTGTTCACAGCCCCCACCGCATTTCGCGCCATCAAAAAAGAAGATCCTGAAGGTGTCCTAATGCACACCTACGACCTCTCCCGCTTGCAAACCATCTTCTCGGCCGGTGAGCGCCTCGATCCGCCGACCCAAACCTGGCTAGGTGAGATGAGCGGCAAGCCGATAGTTGATCACTGGTGGCAAACCGAGACCGGTTGGAGCATCACCGCCAACCCGCGCGGCATCGAACCGATGCCAATCAAACCGGGGGCATCCACCGTGCCGACGCCCGGTTTTGATGTGCAGATCCTCAACGAAAACGGCCAGCCGCTGCCGCCTGGAACACAGGGTTATATCGCCATCAAGCTGCCATTACCGCCAGCCTGCCTGAACCGCATCTGGGGCGACAGCCAGCGCTTTGCGCAAAGTTACCTGCGCTTCCTGCCCGGCTATTACACTAGCGGTGACGGCGGTTATATCGATGCCGACGGCTATGTGTTTGTGATGGGCCGGGTCGACGATGTGATCAATGTCGCCGGCCATCGTCTATCTACCGGCGAGATGGAAGAGGTCATCGCCACCCATCCGTCCATCGCTGAATGCGCCGTCATTGCCCGCGACGACGAACTCAAAGGCCAGATACCGATGGGACTTGTCGTACTCAAAAGTGGCGTCACCTTAAGCGAGGACGAGGTACAACAGCAGCTCGTCGCACTGATCCGCGTCCAAATCGGTGCCATCACCTGTTACAAGGACACTCTGGTAGTCACCCGTCTGCCCAAGACCCGCTCCGGCAAGACCCTGCGCAACACACTAAGTCGACTCATCAATGG
>SXRG01000015.1 GCA_005793645.1 Burkholderiales bacterium | reverse complement strand
GGCGCAGACAATCACCGCTGCCTTGCCGCCTTTTGTGACGACGGTAGCCTTGTTCGTGAACCCCTCTGCAAACGAGGTGGATACGGTGTTGCGCCTGGTGCGCCCCAACATTCTTCAGTTCCACGGCCATGAGCCGGCAGACTTCTGCCGCAGCTTCAGTATGCGTTATCTCAAGGCGCTTCCGGTACGGGCGGGGGAGGATTTGTTACAATCCGCAGCCCACTATGGCGATGCGGCCGGAATCCTGCTGGATGCCCCGACCGAGGCATTCGGCGGTAGCGGCGAACCATTCGATTGGTCGCTGATTCCCGCCGAGATGGCCTCGCGTTGCGTGTTGGCGGGCGGGCTGACTGTAGGCAATGTCGCCGCCGCCATTCGTCAGGTGCGGCCGTGGGCGGTGGATCTGTCCTCCGGCGTGGAGGTCACCAAAGGTATCAAGGACGCGAACAAGATCGCGGCCTTCATCAAGGAAGTCAGGAATGCAGAGTTATAACCAGCCCGACGCAACAGGCCACTTCGGCCCGTACGGCGGCATATATATGGCCGAAACACTGATTCCGGCGGTGGAAGAATTGCGCCAGCAATATGAGCGATTCCGCGACGATCCCGATTTCAAGGCCGAATTTGCACATGAACTAAAACATTATGTTGGCCGGCCAAGCCCGATCTATCACGCCAAACGCCTGTCGGATTCGCTTGGTGGTGCGCAGATTTATCTCAAGCGTGAGGACCTCAATCACACGGGCGCACACAAGATCAACAACGCCATCGGCCAGGCACTGCTGGCGAAACGCATGGGGAAGCGGCGGGTGATTGCCGAGACCGGCGCGGGGATGCACGGCGTGGCCACTGCCACCGTGGCAGCCCGCTTCGGCATGGAATGCATCGTCTATATGGGCGCAGACGATATCCAGCGCCAGGCCCCCAATGTGTTCCGCATGAAGCTGTTGGGCGCGACCGTGGTGCCGGTGGAATCCGGCTCGCGCACACTCAAGGACGCCTGTAACGAGGCGATTCGAGACTGGGTGACCCATGTGGAATCTACCTTCTACATCTTCGGTACTGCCGCTGGCCCGCATCCGTACCCCATGATGGTGCGCGATTTCCAGTGCGTCATCGGAAACGAGGCGAAGGTGCAGATGCCTGAGATGATCGGTCGTCAGCCGGATGCCGTGAGTGCCTGCGTGGGCGGTGGCTCTAATGCTATCGGCCTGTTCCACCCCTACATCGAGGTGGAGGGCGTGAAGATCATCGGTGTTGAAGCGGGCGGCTATGGCCTGGCGACCGGCAAGCACGCCGCACCGCTGACCGGCGATGCCAAGGTGGGGGTGCTGCATGGCAACAAGGTATATCTGATGCAGGACGAAAACGGTCAGATCATCGAAACCCATTCGATTTCTGCGGGCTTGGATTATCCCGGTGTCGGCCCGGAACATTGTCTGCTCAAGGATATGGGCCGGGCGGAATATGTAGCCGCTACTGACGAAGAGGCCCTGGCTGCCTTTGACGCACTGTGTCGTTTTGAGGGCATCATCCCGGCGCTGGAGTCCAGCCATGCCTTGGCACATGCCATCAAAATCGCGCCGGAGATGGGCCGCGATAAGGTGCTGCTGGTCAACCTGTCTGGCCGAGGCGACAAGGACATGAACACCGTCGCCCGAATCAAGGGCATTACGCTATGAGTACATTGCAAAACCGTATTCAAGCGACCTTCGATCGCCTCAAGGCAACCCAGCGCAAGGCATTGATTCCGTTTATTACCGCAGGCGATCCCACGCTGGACATGACCGTGCCGCTCATGCACGCACTGGTTGAAGCGGGCGCTGATGTCATCGAACTGGGTGTGCCGTTTTCCGATCCGATGGCCGATGGGCCGACCATCCAGCGCGCTTCTGAACGCGCTTTGAAAAACGGCATGACCTTGCGTGGTGTGCTGGCGATGGTGGCTGCGTTCCGTCAGCAGGATGCGGTCACACCCGTGGTGTTGATGGGTTATGGAAACCCGATCGAGGCCCTGGGTTGGGAGACCTTCGCGGCGCGCTGCGCAGCGGTGGGCGTCGATGGTGTGCTGACCGTGGACTTCCCGCCGGAGGAAAGCCACGTGGCCTTTGAATATTTGCAGCGTTACGACATCGCCCCCATTTTCCTGATCGCACCAACCACGACCGAGGCACGCATCGCTCAGGTTGCCAGGCTGGCGCGCGGTTATGTGTATTATGTTTCGCTGAAGGGTGTCACCGGTTCAGGCAACCTGGATGTCGACAGTATTGCGGCCAAGATGCCGCAGTTGCGTCAGTTTTTGAACCTGCCTATTGGTGTCGGCTTTGGTATTCGCGATGCTGAAACTGCGCGACAGGTGGCGCAGGTGTCGGATGCCGTGGTGATCGGCTCGCGCATCGTGCAGGAGATTGAGTCATCGGCTCCGGATAGGCTGCTGGATAATGTGCAGAACTTTGTGGCAGGTGTTCGCGCCGCACTGGATCGAAAGGAAAGATTGTGAGTCCCCGGATTCACTTCGTTCACTTCTTCCACGAGGGGGACAATGCCTCTTTCGGGATGGGATTTCAGGAGTCATGATATGAGCTGGTTTCAGAAAATTATTCGCCCCAAGATACAGCGTCGTGAGACGCGCAAGACCGTGCCTGAGGGACTGTGGAGCAAGTGCCCGGCCTGTGACGAGGTCCTTTACAGTACCGACTTGGATAATAACGCCCATGTTTGCCCAAAGTGTGGTCATCATCACCGCATTGGTGCACGGCGCCGCCTGGATCTCTTCCTAGATGAAGCGGGGCGTGTCGAGATTGGTCAGACGGTCTCGCCGGTGGATACCTTGAAGTTCAAGGACAGCCGTAAATACACGGACCGTATTACGGAAGCCACTCAGGCGACCGACGAGAAGGATGCGCTGGTGGTCATGGAAGGGACGGTGCATGGTGTTCAGGTCGTCGTAGCGGCCTTTGAGTTCAAGTTTATGGGCGGCTCGATGGGTTCGGTGGTGGGCGAGCGTTTTGTGCGTGGTGTTGATGCGGCGATCAAGGGCAAGAAGGCCTTTGTGTGTTTTTCGGCGAGCGGCGGGGCACGGATGCAGGAAGGTCTGTTGTCTTTGATGCAGATGGCCAAGACCTCGGCGGCCTTGACCCAGTTGTCGGCTCGTCGGCAGCCCTTCATCTCGGTGCTGACGGATCCGACCATGGGCGGCGTCTCGGCGAGTTTTGCCACGCTGGGTGATGTGATCGTCGGCGAACCTAATGCCCTGATTGGTTTTGCCGGCCCTCGAGTGATTGAACAGACCGTGCGCCAAACCTTGCCGGAGGGCTTTCAACGCTCGGAATTCCTAGTGGAACACGGCGCGGTGGATCGTATTATCGACCGGCGCGAGATGCGTCGTGAACTGGCGCGTCTGATTGCCCAACTGCAGCGGCGCAAATCCCCCGTTCTGGAATGACGGCGGGCCATAGCCCTATGCCCGTAGATCTTGCGGGCTGGCTGGCCTGGCTGGAGTCACGTAACGCGATCCAGATCACGCTCGGTCTGGAACGGGTCGCCGCGGTATGGGCGCGCCTGGACATTACACTGGATTTGCCCATCGTCACGGTTGCAGGGACGAACGGTAAGGGTTCGACCTGTGCCTTTCTGGAGGCGATGCTGCGCGCCGGTGGCTACCGCGTGGGGCTCTATACCTCGCCCCATCTTCTTCGTTACAACGAACGCATCCGCATCGACGGCCACGAGGTGAGCGATGCGGATCTGTGTGCGGCCTTTGCGGCTATTGAGGCGATTCGCAGGGATACGCCGCTAAGCTATTTTGAACAGGGTACGCTGGCGGCCTTGTGGCTGTTTGCCCGTGCAGGGCTTGATGCTCTTGTGTTGGAGGTGGGACTGGGCGGTCGTTTGGATGCGGTCAATATTCTTGATGCCGATTGTGCCGTGATTACCCCCGTCGACCTGGATCACCAGGTTTGGCTGGGCCAGGATCGCGAGACCATCGGGCGGGAAAAGGCGGGGATTACCCGTTCTGGTCGGCCGCTGGTATGCAGCGATCCGCAGCCACCGGCCACAGTCCTGGCTACGCTGGCGACACCGGTCTTGTGTCTGGGTCAGCAATTTCGGGTTGAAGCGGAGGGTGAAGGCCGATGGTCATGCCGGATCGGGGATGCGCTGTTCCCGGCCTTGCCGCGCCCTGCGCTGCTGGGTACACACCAATACCACAACGCGGCAGCGGCGTTGACTGCGCTGTGGCAATTGAGGGCGCGACTGCCTTTGCCAGTATCAGCCTTGCGGGCAGGTATCGCGCAGACTCAGGTGGTTGGGCGTTTTCAGGTTGTCGATCGGGCACCGTTACGCATCCTGGAGGTGGCGCACAACCCGCATGCGGCGCGCACCCTGGCACTACAGTTGGCTGATTTGCCGGCGACGGGGAAGCGGGTCGCGGTGTGCGCCCTGTTAGGCGACAAGGACCTGGCGGGCGTGGTTGCCGCCTTGCGCTCAAGTTTTGATATCTGGCATATTGCACCCTTGAATGGTGAGCGGGCCGGGCCAGTCTCGGCTCTGGCGGATGTCTTGAGGGAGAATGGGTGCGCGTACCATACGCACATTTCTGTCACCCAGGCTTGGAGTACAGCATGCCGCGAAGCCGGCCCCGCTGATACAATCACGGCGTTTGGTTCTTTCCATACGATTGCGGAGATTCTGCAATCAATACGCGAACAGGAAATACCTATGGGCCGTAGTCATGATTGATGCAGCAGAAGCGCTGAAACGGAGTGCGCGCCGGCGTCTGATCGGTGCGGTGGCCTTGGCTTTGGTTACGGTGGTGGCTTTGCCGATGATCTTCGACAAGGAACCTCCGCCCTTGGCCGAGGTTGAGATTGTCATCCCTTCTCGGGATACTCCAGGTAGTGTTGTTTTGCTCGAGGGGGGGGGCGACGCGCGGACCGGATCGGCGACCCCGCCGGCAACCCCGTCACTTCCTGCGCCCATCCCTAGTCCTACGCTTGGATCACCGGCAGTGTCTCCGCCTGCATTAGTGACCCCGGTACCGAATGCTTCGACCCCCGCGTCAGCTGCTGTTCAGAAACCAGCCGCTTCAGTGGCCGCATCCACAGCTACAAAGGTTGATCTGCCCAAGGTTTCCCCTTCTGCATCGAATGGATACTTTTTGCAGTTGGGTGTGTTCTCGTCCGAAGCGGGGGCACGCACGCTGGCGAAGCGAGTAGCCGATTCGGGGTTTACCGTCCATGTGGTCGAGGATGTGGGTCGTCACAAGGTGCGCTGCGGCCCGGTTTCAGCCAAATCGGCTGCACAGGATTTGCAAACCCGGTTGCGTAACAAGGGATTTTCTGCCGTGCTGGTAGTTGGTCCGTGACCGGACTCGACCTTGTGGCCTTGGCCATCGTGCTCTTGTTTTTTCTGCTGGGATTAAAGCGGGGCTTGGTGCGCGAGGTGATTTCTCTGGTGGCTTGGCTCGCAGCCTTCCTTTTGGCGGGGCACCTGGCGCAGTGGTTGGGTCCGCATTTGCCAGGTATGACCGAAGGTGGTCTGCGTGATGCGGTGGCGATGGGTTTGGCTTTTATGGTCATCTTGTTGATGGCGATGGGGGTTTCGATAGCCCTGCATGGTTTGCTCAAGGCGGTGGGTTTGAGCTTCGAAGACCGGATGTTGGGCGGTGTGTTTGGCCTGTTGCGCGGGGGTGTTGTCCTCGTGTTAGTGGTCTTGATCAGCGGCCTGACAGCCCTGCCGCAGACGGAGATCTGGAAACACTCGCTCTTGCGTGCACCACTGGAGTCGCTGGCACTAAACTTTAGGCCGCTGCTGCCCGTCGATCTGGCCGAAAAAATTCGTTTTACATAGCTTTCATAGGAACACGTCATGTGCGGAATTATTGGGGTGATTGCCCACGAACCCGTTAATCAGTTGCTGTATGACGGTCTTCAACTCTTGCAGCATCGCGGTCAGGATGCCGCAGGTATTTGTACCATGAACGGCAATTCGTTCAATATGCGCAAATCCAAGGGGATGGTACGCGATGCCTTTCGCACCCGTGACATGCGCGATTTGGAAGGTAATGTTGGTATCGCCCATGTGCGCTACCCGACGGCCGGTAACGCATCCTCCAAGGCCGAAGCGCAACCTTTTTATGTCAATGCGCCGTTCGGTATTGTCTTGGCCCACAACGGTAATCTGACCAATACCGCTCAGCTTAAGGCGGAAGTGTTTCGTGATGACCTGCGCCATGTAAATACAGGTTCTGATTCCGAAGTTTTGCTCAATGTGTTCGCTCACGAATTGCAGGCAGCTGCGCAAGGTCGCGCCCCGACCTATGAGGCCGTCTTCATCGCGGTGCAGGCCTTGCATCGTCGCTGTCGGGGGGCGTATGCGGCCGTTATTCTGATTGCGGGTTTTGGCTTGGTGGCTATTCGCGATCCCCAGGGTATTCGCCCACTGGTGATGGGCCGTCGGGAAGACGCGTCCGGTGCCGATGCATGGATGGTGGCCTCTGAAAGTGTGGCGCTGGATGCGATGGGCTACACCCGGGTGCGTGATGTGAAACCGGGTGAGGCCGTTGTGGTGAATGGCGAAGGCGAGATGGTGACGCGTGAGTGCGCGGACTTGGCCCGGTTGCAGTCCTGCATCTTCGAATATGTCTACTTTGCGCGCCCGGATTCGATTATTGATAACGCCTCGGTGTATGAGACGCGGCTCCGGATGGGTGAGTTTCTGGCCGAAAAGATTCGCCGTGACTTTGGCCACTTGCAGATTGATGTGGTGATCCCGATTCCTGATACCAGTCGCCCTTCAGCCTTGCAACTGGCGAATCGACTGGGTGTGAGTTATCGTGAGGGCTTTATCAAGAATCGTTATATCGGTCGTACCTTCATCATGCCCGGACAGGGTGAGCGCAAGAAATCGGTGCGCCAGAAACTGAACGCCATGGCGGTGGAGTTTTTCGGAAAGAATGTACTTCTGGTGGACGATTCTATCGTCCGTGGTACAACCAGTCGCGAGATTATTCAGATGGCCCGCGATTGTGGTGCCCGCGCGGTGTACTTTGCTTCGGCCAGCCCGCCCGTGCGTTTCCCGAATGTGTACGGTATTGATATGCCGACCCGTGCTGAGTTGTTGGCTCATAACCGCAGCGATGCAGAGATCGCTCAGGAGATTGGGGCTGATGCGGTCATTTACCAAGACCTTCCGGACTTGATTCGTGCCGTGCAGGCCGTCAACCCGAACCTGACGGCGTTTGACGCCTCCTGCTTTAATGGCCAATACATCACCGGTGACATTAGCGAGGACTACCTGTACGCACTAGAGGCATCCCGTAATGGGGCCGCTGTAGGTGAAGGCAAATCGGGCGGCAAAAAGACTCGGCAAATGGATCTCAATCTGGCGACCCGTTAATCATGAGCGACGATATTTTGCACCCAGAAACCCTTGCCATCCGCAGCGGCATCCATCGCACGCCCTATAACGAGCATGGCGATGCGATGTATCTCACCTCCAGTTTCGTGTTTGACAGCGCTGCGCAGGCGGCGGCGCGCTTTTCCGGTGCCGAGCCGGGGATGATCTACGCCCGCTTCACCAACCCGAGCGTTTCCGTATTTGAGGAAAGACTGGCGGCATTGGAAGGTGCCGAGCGCTGTGTCGCGTTCGCCTCCGGCATGGCGGCCATCTTGGCGACCGTGATGGGGTTGATGCGGGCGGGCGAGCATATCGTCGCCTCGCGTTCGATATTTGGCTCAACCGTCCAGTTGTTCAACAACATCATCGGCAAGTTTGGTGTCGAAACCACCTTTGTGTCGCCCACCGATCCCGAGGAATGGCGTGCGGCGGTGCGTCCCAATACACGGCTGTTTTTTATCGAGTCACCGTCCAATCCGCTGACCGAAGTGTCCGACATTGCTGCGCTAGCTGCCATTGCCAAGGATGCGGGTGCCTGGCTGGCCGTGGATAACTGTTTTTGTACGCCCATCCTGCAAAAACCCTTGGCGCTGGGCGCAGACATCATCATCCACTCCGCCACAAAATATCTGGATGGACAGGGCAGGGTGCTGGGCGGCGCTGTGTTGGGCAACAAGGATTTGATGGAAGGGGTGTACACCTTCTTGCGCACCGCCGGGCCGACGCTTTCTGCGTTCAACGCATGGGTGCTGTTCAAGGGCATGGAAACCTTGGATCTGCGTATGCGCCAACATTCTGAAAACGCACTGGAACTCGCTCGCTGGCTTGAATCTCAGCCGCAGGTGGCACGGGTGTTTTATCCCGGATTGCCATCGCATCCGCAGCACGCGCTTGCGATGCGCCAGCAAGTCACGGGCGGCGGCATCGTCGCATTCGAACTCAAGGGCGGCAAGGACGCGGCATGGAGGTTGATCGATGCCACGCGCATCATGTCGATTACCGCCAATCTGGGCGATGTAAAAACCACCATCACCCATCCGGCCAGCACTACGCACAGCCGTATGACGCCGGAACAGCGCGCTACTGCTGGCATCGGCGATGGCCTGATCCGCATCGCAGTAGGGCTGGAACATGTGGATGACCTGAAAAGCGATCTGTTGCGCGGGATGTAAGCGGACTGCGCGGTGGCCTTTCGTTAAGGCGTGTGGTGTTAAGGTCTGTGCTGCCTGCACAGATCTGCGATCAAGCAGGTGCTACATTTCGGCGATCGTGCGGTGCAGGTGTAGCGTCCGTGCAGGATGAGCCAGTGATGGGCGTGACGCATGTATTCCTTGGGCACGACCTTGAGCAGCTTTTCTTCGACCGCGAGAGGGGTCTTTCCCGTTCCCATGCCGGTGCGATTGGCGACGCGAAACACATGGGTGTCCACGGCTAGGGTGGGTTGGTTGAATGCGATGTTGAGCACCACATTGGCCGTCTTGCGGCCAACGCCCGGTAGGGTTTCCAGTGAGGCGCGGGTTTGTGGCACTTCGCCCGCGAAATCGGTGATCAGCTTCTGGCAAGTGGCTAGGATATTTTTGGCTTTTGTCGGGTAGAGGCCGATACTGTGGATGTACTCTGTAAGGCCTTCCAGTCCCAGATCCAGCATGGCTTGTGGCGTTTCTGCAGCGGAGAACAAGGGGCCAGTGGCGCGATTGACGCCTTTGTCGGTGGCTTGTGCCGAGAGGATGACAGCGACCAGGAGTTCAAACGGATTGCGGTGATTCAGTTCACCACGGGGTTCGGGATTGGCCTTGGCCCAGCGGTGGAAGCATTCGGTGACGAGGGCGCGCTTCATGCCTTGCGGGATTGTAGGGCATTGCGTAGTGCGATCAGAAGACCCAGCCCGAAAAAGGCGCCAGGGGGCAGGATGGCGAGAAGGAATCCCGGATAGTCGGGGAATACCGTTACGGTCCAATTTCTTGCGAAGTCGCCCAGTGCGAGGTCGAAACCCGAGAAGAGGGTGCCTTTGCCTATCACTTCGCGTAAGGCACCGAGCGTGACCAATACGGCGGTTATCCCAAGCCCCATGGCAATACCATCGAGAATGGAGTTCACGGTGGGTTGCTTGGAGGCAAAGGCCTCTACTCGGGCGAGGACAATGCAGTTGGTGGTAATGAGTGGTAAGAAAATGCCTAGCACTAGATAGAGTGGTTGTGCATAGGCTTGAATGACTAGGGTCACGATCGTGACCAGAACGGCAATGAGCAATACGAAGGTAGGGATGCGCAAGGCGTTGGGGATGAAGTTTCGGATGAGGGCGACCGATCCGTTGGAGAGGGCCATTACCAGCGTGGTGGCGAGTCCTAGGGCAAGGGCGTTGACCACAGTGTTGCTGACTGCCAGTAGGGGGCAGAGCCCCAGTAACTGGATGATGCCCGGGTTCTGTTTCCACAGACCGTTATAAAAGATATCCCGGGTTTCGGACCCTAGCATCATGGCGCCTCTCCACTTAACAATTCGGCGCGATGCGCGGCGAAATAACGCAGGCTGCTATGCACGGCCTTGACAATGGCACGGGGGGTGACGGTGGCGCCGGCCACATAATCGAATAGGCCACCTTCTTTGCGCACCTTCCAGTGGGCAGCGTCGGGGCGATCCAGTGAGGTGCCATCAAATTGGCGTATCCAGGGGCTACGGGCAACCTCGATGTAGTCGCCAAGACCCGGTGTCTCGTGATGGGTCGTGACCCGTACCCCGCCGATCCGTCCATCGGGAAGGATGCCAATTAACAGACGAATCTCACCGGCGTAACCGTCCTGGGCGCTGGCCTCGAGAATGACTCCGCTTACTTGGCCGGCTCGGGTGGCGAGATAGCGATTGGCGGGTCGTTTCAGGCCCAGTAGTGGATCGGTAGGAAGAGGATAGATGGCTCGACTGAGATCGTTGTCGAAGCTGCCTGGTGGCAGGGCCTGTGCTAACAATTGGTTCTTGATGGCCCGTTCGGCCTTTTCGATGGCGGGTGCTGTAGTCTGGTATGTGCCCGATAGCAACAGGGCCCCGATGGCCGAGAAAAGTAGCAGGACAGCGGCGGGGGCCAAGATGTCGCGGACCCAGTGCTTGATCCGCTTCATGATTTATCTCCTGGCAGATGCCGACGGTTGTGCCCGAATACTTTGGGCTGCATGTAGGCATCAATCAGCGGTGCGGCGCTGTTCATCAACAAGATTGCGAAGGCGATGCCATCGGGAAAGCTGCCAAAACTGCGAATCATGACTGTGATGAGCCCAGCCAGCCCAGCGTAGATCAGTTTGCCTATTGGGGTGTTGGCCGCTGAGACCGGGTCGGTGGCGATGAAGAAGGCGCCGAGCAGTGTGCCGCCGACGATCAGATGGAAAAAGGGGCCGGCTTGGTGGCTGGGATCGATCAGATATAGCGCACCTGATGTGAGTGCGATGCCGCCCAGAAATGCGACGGGAATGTGCCAAGTGATGATGTGGCGCGCCATCAGATAGAGCCCACCGAGCAGATACGATAACGCGACCAAGTCGCGCGCCTGCAGATTGGGGATGAGTTGGGTGCCGATCAGACTGGCTGCGTCGTGCCCGGAACGCAGGTGGGCTTTGAGGCTATCGAGGGGGGTCGCCGCACTGTAGGCATCGATCTTGAGGTGAGCCCCGGTAAAAATCATCTCGAAGGTATCGCTGAGGCTGAGGCTATACGCGGCGAGGGTCGCTGGCGCGGGCCAGACATTGATCTGGGCTGGGAAGCTGACGATGAGTACGGCAAAGCCGAGCATGGCTGGATTGAAGGTGTTCTGGCCCAGTCCGCCGTAGAGTTGTTTGCCCACGACGGTTGCAAAGAGCATGCCCACGGCGTACAGCCACCAAGGCAGTAGGGTGGGCAAGGTCAGGGCCAGAAGGGCGGCAGTTACCAGGGTGGTGCCATCTCCTAGAAAGGGGCGCAAGGGGTAGTTGCGGGCCTTCAGTATTGCGGCCTCGAACAGCAGTCCGAAGCTGGCACAGAGGACGACACTGAACAGGATGCCAGGACCGAACAACCATACATGAGCCGCCATGCCGGGTAGCAGGGCCACCAGGACCTGGGTCATGATGCGGGCGACAGAGGGTGTGGAACTCATGTTGATTCTTTCGTGGGAGAGGGTTCTTCCTCTTCCTCTTTGAGGATGTTGTCATGCACCGATTGGCGCAAGCTGGCACGGCGGGATTCGATCTCGGCGATCTCGCGCGATTTGTTTTCGGGTAGTCCTTCAATATTTTTCGGGACAATGTTCTTGCGCGCTGCATCGGCGCGGGCCATGGCAGCGGCCAGGATGGCCTTCTTGCGCGCGGTTTCTGGG
>SXRG01000091.1 GCA_005793645.1 Burkholderiales bacterium | reverse complement strand
GTCTTCATGGCCAACGAGCGCACCCGGATGGAAGAGGCCTACGCCGGCGACATCATCGGTATCCATAACCACGGCCAATTGCAGATCGGCGATGCACTGTGCGAAGGCACGCCCGTCACCTTCAAGGGCATTCCCTATTTCGCGCCAGACTTGTTCTCCCGCGCCCGTCTGCGCGACCCGCTCAAATCCAAGCAACTCCAAAAAGGGTTACGGGAACTGGGTGAGGAAGGTGCCATCCAGGTCTTCACACCCATGGTCGAAACCACGCTGTTGTTGGGGGCCGTCGGACAACTGCAATTCGAAGTGGTTGAGCACCGACTCAAAAGCGAATACGGCGTCGACGCGATCTTCGAGCGCTCTGACATCCACACCGCGCGCTGGGTCACCTGCGACGATGCAGCCCACCTAGCCGAATTCACCCAGGCCAACGCCCTGCGCCTAGGTCACGATGTTGATGACAATCTGGTCTTCCTGTCACCCAACTCGGTCAGCCTCGGCCTCGCCATGGAAAAATGGCCCAAGATCCAGTTCCATAACACCCGCGAGCACGGCCAGCGCATGACAGGTTAATCGCCGGGCACGACGAACATCGAATGGCGGCAACGGCTAGCGCATCGCAACAAGATACCGCGCAACCGTCTGGTCCTGCTCTGTTGCGATTCCGGCATGCTCTCGGCGCAAGGCCCTCTTTGCCTTGCGCGTCGCGGGTTACAACAAGGTGCGGCTCCTGCAAGGTGGCATGGTGGGCTGGAAGGCCCGAGGCGGGTCTGTCGTTCAATAAGACTCACCCGGGTCCTTGCCCAAAGTGAGTTTGCCGCTGACAATCGGTTCATTCCCGTATTAGGCTCCACCCGTCATGATCCTTGTCGATATCCTGCTCGCCACCTTTGTTGGCGGGGTTCTCAGTGTCCTTCTGGCAGCGACCCTGGCCCTCACCTGGCTACCACGCTTTGCCGACCGGATGGTAGCCTTTGCGGTGGGCGTCATGCTCACCTTTGCGTTCACCCGCATGCTGCCCGAAGCCATCGAACTCGGTGTACCGGCCGATCAGGTGGGACAGATCACCCTGGCCGGCATCATCGTCTTCTTCCTGCTTGAAAAGGCCGCCCTCTGGCGCCACTCGCACGGCAATGTCCCGGTGCAATGTGACAACCCCACCCACCATCATGCGCACGCCCACCACAAAAGCCGAACCCTGCTCATCGTCTTGGGCGACGGTCTACACAACTTCGTGGATGGCATCCTGGTTGCGGCAGCCTTTCTCGCCGACCCTCACCTGGGCTGGGCCACACTAGGCGCCGTCCTCGCCCATGAGTTACCGCAGGAGATTGGCGACTTCATGGTCCTGCTCAGCACCGGCATGAGCAAGCGCCGCGCCTTGCTGCTCAATGCCCTATCGGGGGCAACGATGATCCTCGGCGGACTCTTAGGCTATTTCGCCCTCGCCAACCTGCAGGCGGCCGTGCCCTATGTACTGGTCGTAGCAGCGTCCAGCTTCATCTATATCGCCATCGCCGATCTGGTACCCGAACTGCACCACCACCGCCGCTTCAAGGACTCGGTCGGGCAATTGCTGCTGATGCTGGCAGGCGTAGTGATCGTCTACCTGATCACCGGATTAGGGCCGCATGACCACGGATAGCGCGACCTTCAGCCTCAACATCGCCGGCATGACCTGTGCCGCCTGCTCAGCACGACTGGAACGCGTCCTCAACGCCCAGCCCGGGGTCGAGTCAGCCTGGGTCAACCTGGCCCGCGAAACGGCGCGCATCCGTTACCGTGACACTGAAACGAACCCAGATACGCTGATCGCAGCCGTAGCCGACGCCGGTTTCAGCGCCACACCCATAGACCCAAACGCCCGCGCCACAGAACAAACCGTCAAGGCGGCCCGATTGCGCCGCGAAGGCTGGATCTTCGCCATTGCGGCCCTGTTCAGTCTGCCACTGGTCGCACAAATGGCCTTCATGGGGGGCGAAATCCATGCCGGTCTGCCGCTCTGGCTGCAATGGACACTGGCCACGCCGGTACAATTCTGGGCCGGAGCACGCTTTTACCGAGGAGCCTGGCACGCCCTGCGCGGCGGCGGCGCCAACATGGATGTGCTGATCGCACTCGGCACCAGCGCCGCCTATTTTTACAGCACAGTCGTCTGGCTCACGGAACCACACGGCATCGTCTATTTTGAGGCGGCAGCCGCCGTCATCACTCTGGTGCGACTGGGTAAGTTCCTGGAAGCACAAGCCAAGGCAGGTACCGGCGCAGCCATTGAGGGTCTAATCCGCCTACAGCCACAGACAGCGCGCGTCCTGCGTGAAATGGACGGCACACCTAGCGAAGTCGAAATCGCCATCGCCGAACTGCATCCCGGCGACCGGATCCGGGTCCGCGCCGGCGAGCGGATCGCCGTCGATGGTGAGGTTCTGGACGGCCTCTCAAGCGTGGACGAGGCCTTACTCACCGGCGAGAGCCTGCCGGTCGAAAAACACGCGGGGGAGCGAGTCTATGCCGGCACCCAGAACCTAGCCGGGACCCTCACCCTCGTGGCGCACGAAGTCGGCGAACAGACCCAGTTAATGGAAATCGTGCGCCTGACGGAGGCTGCCGCTGGCTCCAAGGCGCCCATCCAGGCCATAGCCGACCGTGTCTCGGCGGTATTTGTTCCAGCCATTCTAGTCCTGGCCGCATTCACCTTTGTTGGCTGGTGGCTTTTCACCGGCAATGCACAGACTGGCTTCGTACCGGCCGTCGCCGTTCTCGTCATCGCCTGCCCCTGCGCCCTGGGGCTGGCAACGCCGACGGCGGTCGTTGTCGGTCTGGGCCGCGCCGCGCAAATGGGCCTGTTAGTGCGTTCAGCCGATGCCCTGGAACGCTGCGAAAAACTGACTGTCATTGCCGTGGATAAAACCGGCACACTGACCACCGGTCAGATCGAAGTCACCGCGCTACGATCCGAATCAAGCCTCTCTGGAAATGAACTGCTCCGTCTGGCCGCCGCGTTGGAACAAGGCTCGCAACATCCCATCGCACACGCCATCCACGCCGCCCACCCAACCGATCTGCCCAGCGTCGAGGCCTTTGAAGAGGTGCCGGGTCAAGGCGTGCGTGGCCGTATCGAAGGTCGTACGCTCCAACTTCATCCGGCCACAGAGCCACCTGACGATGCTCTTACCTGGATCGCCTGCCACGAAACAACCGCCGCCGGTGAACGCCTGCTCGGCCACATCGGCGTGCAGGACCGTCTGCGCCCCACTAGCCGGGCCGCCGTCGAACGCCTGCGCCGGCTGGGCATTGAGGTCCACATGCTGAGCGGCGACCGGCCCGAGGTCGCGCAACACATCGCCGCCGAGGCCGGTATCGACCAGGTTCAGGCAGGCATCAAGCCACAGGCCAAGGCCCTGGCCATCGCCGCCCTGAAGACCAACGGGCGAACGGTCGGCATGGTCGGCGACGGCATCAACGATGCACCCGCCCTCGCTAGCGCCGATGTCGGTTTTGGCATGCACACCGGGGCCGATATTGCTCGCGAGGCCGCCGACATCACCCTGATACGCAACGATCTCCATGCCCTCGCCGATGCCATTGAACTGTCCCGCGCCGTAATGAGAAAGATCCGCCAGAACCTGTTCTTCGCCTTTATTTACAATGTGCTGGCCCTACCCCTGGCCGCGTTGGGGATGTTGAATCCCGTCATCGCCGGTGCAGCCATGGCACTCTCATCCGTCAGCGTGGTTAGCAACTCGCTGCGTCTGAAACGCCACACATCAGGATCAAACCAAGGCCCCCTGTAACCAGGTCCGTACGGCTGACAGCGCGGCGGCTGGCGTAGCGAGATTCAGACAGTCAAACTCGATGCCGTCCTCCCATCCCCGCAACCATGTAATCTGACGCTTGGCCAGTTGGCGGGTGGCTGCAATAGACTGATCACGAAACGCCGCCTCATCCACCTCTCCGCGTATGAAATCCATCGCCTGGCGATACCCTACGCTACGCATTGCGGGCAAATCCAGAGTCACGCGCACATCCGCCAGCAGGCTTCGCACCTCGTCTACAAATCCGGCGGACAACATGGCGTCGAATCGATCCGCAATGCGTTGGTGCAGTACGGCGCGGTCGGACGGAAGCAGGACAATCTCGCGGAGATTGAATGGCAATGCCGCCCTTTCTGACCGTTTCAGTAGCTCGGACATCGGTTGGCCACTGAGGAGGCATATCTCTAGGGCGCGCTGGATACGCTGGCTATCATTGGTCGACAGGCGCGCCGCAGTGACCGGGTCCAACCGGGACAGATCTGCATGAAGCGCCGGCCAGCCCAACTGCATGGCACGCGCCCCCAGTTCAGCACGCAGCGCCGGATCAGCCTCGGGCAGATCGTCCATACCGTGCTTTAACGCATGGAAATACAACATCGTTCCGCCCGCTAGAAGCGGCAACGCGCCGCGTGAGTGGATCTCACCAATCAACCGCAAGGCATCGTCGCGGAAACGCGCGGCGGAATAGGGTTCATACGGCTCAGCCACATCAATCAGGTGATGCGGCACACCGCCGCGCTCAGCCTGCAAGGGCTTAGCCGTGCCGATATCCATACCGCGATACACCAGTGCCGAATCAACGCTAATGATCTCGACCGGCACCTGCTGCGCCAACTGCTGCGCCAACCACACCGCCAGCCCAGTCTTGCCGCAAGCTGTGGGGCCCATCAATGCAATAACGGACTTTTTGGGCTCAAGATTCAAGGGGTAAAGGGCAAATGGCATAAAGAAGGACAAGTCTAACCGCTACCGGAATGCCTTGGTACAATAATCCGTGCCATCCCACACCATCAGAAATGGCCCCACAAATATGGACGGGCGCGGGGCTTGGCGTGACAATGCACCTGTAGAGACCCCCTCTTAACGCAAACCAAAAGTCGTTTTCAAACCTCTTTAGCAACCTTTTATCCTGAGGCCATACGGGACAGCAATGATAAGTTCTTACAATTATTGGTATGTAGCGCTTTCAATCCTTGTGGCTTATGTCAGTGCTTTCGCCACACTGGGGGTCGCAAAGGGATTAATAGATTGTCCGGCCAATGAGGTTATATCGCGAATACTAGGCGGTGCCATTCTGCTTGGAACGGGGATATGGGGAATGCACTTCATCGCCATGACGGCATTTCATTTGCCGATTCCAATTGGATTTGACTTCGTACTCACCCTAGCATCCGGAATGTTTTCAATTCTTGGTGCTGGCATTGCCTTCTGGATCCTTTGTTATTGGAGGGACATATCAAATGTGCAATGGGTTTCCGGGATACTGATGGGATGTTCTGTTGCAGCGATGCATTTCATAGGCATGGCTGCAATGCGCATAACCCCCGCAATTGAATACAACGGCTGGATTGTCACCCTGTCTGTTCTGGTCGCAATACTGTCTTCCGTATTGGCATTTAAGGCGATGCAGAGCCAGATGACGGTAAAAGAAGGGGCATGGGCGGCCATTTTTCGATCTAGGCACACCATGGCAGTTGTATTGGCGACAGGCATATCAAGCATGCACTACATTGCAATGACCGCCGCAAGTTTCCATCCAAACGCCCTGTGCAAAGTCGGCCCCGGCATATTCGAACAGCACTGGATGCCCACCTTGACGGTCATTGTATCTACATTAGCGATACTGGTCGTCCACTATGTTATTCCAGGCAGACTAATGCCAAGAACGAGACAAAAGCTTGAAGATGCTGCACCCATTGTGATGGCCTTCATAATATCGGCAGTTATATTCACCTTCTGGCAGCAGGGCGAGAATAGCGCGCGTGAGAAATTTGAGCTTCATGCTAATCATACTCAAGAGGCCGGGTTACAACTAATTCAAGAACAAATGCGTGCTCAGGAGTCGCTCCTGAAAAGCCTCGTTGCTTTTTACAAATCCTCGCAAAAAGTAGAACCGGAAGAACTCCATCAATACATCACAAGCCTGCAACCGAACCCCGCCATCCCTGCTATTCAAAGCATTGGTACGATGCAAACATCGCTTAGCGATAACTGCACAGAAATACAACAGGCCACTCTGGACCCCGTCTGGCCGCTGGATGGGGCACAACCTCTTAAAACACCGCCGGCTCAGTCTGGAAAACCAACCCTCGTACCTCAGAATGAATTGATAAATCAGTTGCACCAATTCTCTGGAGCGACACCCCCTTTCTATATTTATCTTCCAAAAGAAGATGGCGCGGTGCAAGATGCCGACTACCTAATGCTATGGCCACTCACAAAACCGACCACAGAAAAACAGTGCCAAACCCCCTCTCAATGGATATGGCTGTCTATGAGCGTGCACGATGCGCTATTGGCCAATAGGACTGCATTTGCTAAGGCTGGATTGAGTATGACAATACTTGAGCATGCAACCCACGATCATCTTTCCAGCATTGGCTCGCCCAATATAAATGGCGCAACGCATCGGAAAATCCGTTGGCATAATTCGGCCCATACTATCGATTGGGACATAGATTTCTCGCTCCAGGAGTCCAAACAAGAAATATATGATGTATGGCAGCGTTTGACCCTGCTCATCAGCACAGGGGGTGGAATATTACTTGTCATCATCATCTGGCTATTGAGCGCATCTCGCAAGGAAGCCGCGCGTGAAACAAAGATCGCTCAAGCAAACCTTGCTGAAAACATCAAGTTGACGCAACATCTGGAAGATCAGAATGTGCAGATGAAAGAGACCCTGCGCGTAAAGGAAGATTTTTTGGGCGCGATGTCACACGAGCTTCGCACCCCCTTGAATTCAATGCTAGGTTTCGCGCAGATATTGGCCAGTAAGACTGCACACTTGCAGATGTCAGAGAAAAAATATATTGAGCGGATCTTGTCCGGTGGGCAGGTACTCCTTGCGCTGATCACAGATGTACTGACTTTTTCTAAAGCGGGGGCCGGAAAATTGCGTCTTTCTCAGGAACCCGTGCAGCCCTACACATTAATCTCTCAGGCCGTGGACGCGTTTGAGTGGCAAACTCATCAGCAAAGAATTTCAATGAAATTTGAAATTGAAGCGCCTGTTCGGGATCTATATGTCCAGATCGATATTTTGAAGTTTCAGAGAATACTAAATAATCTTGTATCAAATGCCATCAAGTTTTCTCAAGAGGGCTCGGAAATTATCATAAAGGGCTCTCGGGTCGAAGCCAATCGAGTGGGGCATTGCGGGGACTCCCGTCCTGGCCTATTTTTTGATTTTACGCAGGCAGATAGGAATGCCTTTCTTGAGGTGAGCGTAAGCGATTACGGGATTGGGATCGATGAGGGTGATCTTGGTCGCCTGTTCAAGCCCTTCAGCCAGATCGATAGTGCGTTGTCCCGCCAACACGATGGTTCTGGCCTTGGGCTGGCCCTAGTAAAGAGCCTTGTTGAGTTACATGGCGGTGCGGTGTCACTCCATTCGCTGCCGGGCAGCGGTACAACGGTGTATGTATGGTTGCCGTGGCGTGAAGATCATGGGGATCCTGATATGAATGAGGGGAGGCATCATGGGTGAACAGCGTGCTCGCCTGCTGATCGTAGATGACCGCCCACTCAATGTGGAATTATTGATGGAGATGCTTGAGGGCTATGCCATCCAATCTGCCCTGTCGGGTCAGGAGGCACTGGATAAATTATCGGAAAAGCCCTACCCCGACCTGATCCTGCTGGATGTGATGATGCCCGGCATGGATGGTTACGAAGTGGTGCGCCAGATCAAGCGCCGCGAAGAAATTCGGAATATTCCGGTCATCATGGTGACCGCACTGGATGAGAAACACGCCAAATTGCGCAGTCTGGAAGCAGGTGCAGAGGAGTTCATCTCAAAACCGATAGACCTATTAGAGTTGCAGGTACGCGTACGCAATATGTTGCGGCTGGGTCAGTTGAGCCACCAATTATCGAAACAGAATGAGGTGCTTGAACAGGAAGTGGCCAAGCGTACGGCATCGCTGACGGCAGAGATTTCAGTCCGACAGCAGGCCGAACAGAAAATTCTCGATCTCTACGACCGCGATCCTCAAACGTATTTGTTGAATTATGGCGCCTTCAGCCAGCGCATTCAGGCACAGTTTGACAGTCTACCACCCCCACAAACGTTGCTGGTCAGCCTCATTGAGCTAAGCCGTTTACATATGTTTACGCAGACGCTAGGGCGCCGCTTGCGCGATCAATTGATTGTCCAGCTGGCTCAACGTTTACAGTGCTCCGCATTGGGGGCGCATTTGCTGGCCCACCTAGAGCCGGGTGTTTTTGGTGTGGCACAGCGGCTTGATGGGATGTCGCATGACCAGACCGCGATACAAACCGCCTTGGCTTCAATCATCGAACAGACACTCCAGACCCCCTTTACCCTGCAAGACGCAACGGTGCAGGTCTCTGTAAGGGTTGGTATGGCCTTTTCAAATTCGCAGGACACGCTGGCTGAAGAGGTGATTCATCGCGCTGAAATGGCTCTTTCATGGGCTGGCCAACATGGTGCGGCATCAGCCATACAAACCTATACGGCAGAGCTGGGTGCCCAAGCGACATCAGCGCGCAATATGCGGGTCGAGATTGAACGCAGAATCGGTTCGCTCACCCCGCGCGAAAGTGAAATCGCCAATCTGATCGTCAATGGACATGCCAGTAAAATGATTGCGTACATGCTCGGCACGAGTGTCAGAACCATCGACACCCACCGCGCCAGGATCATGGACAAACTCCAGGCCAATACCTTAGCCGACCTGGTTCGTATGATGCTGGCTCCGCCTGGGCCGACCTAGCGCTGAAGCACCGTATCAACCGCGGTAGTTGCAGTTTTCTTAGCCAACAACCAGCAACCGGCGGCTACTCGATCAACCGAGACCGCGCCTCATATCCGTAATACTACCTAGGTACATTTCAGTATTTCCTGATGTTCATCCTTATCCTATTGTTCATCCCAAGGATCCGGATCAGTGGATTCGGGGAAATAAGCCAGATCGCACAGCGATCAAATTGCTCAAGGGGTGCAAAATGAAATACAAAAAAATAACCATAGCTGTACTGATGGCTCTGTCGGGGACCGTAGGCGCAGTGGATGTGAACTTTTCACAGATCAGTGCAGGCACGGTGACGAATTTGACGATCAGCCAGACGGGCACCGGGAAAAGCCGGATCAGTAGTGGTAATGCGCTGACCAGTACACAAGGGAATGTGATTACCGGGACCTCCGCGCGTGGGGTTAGTTTTTCGGAAGCCGATGAAGCGAGTGGGAATTTCACACATGTGGGGACATTGACCACCTTGAGCTTGACGCAAGCTACCACTTCAGCCAATGGCGAGCTTGATAACAACGAAAACACCATCACCGGCGCGATGTACACGAGCGCGGGGAGCGTTACGGTGAACCAAGCCGGTGATGCCAATGCGCTAGACCTGGCGATTGGCGCCTCGGGCACCGCCATGACCTCTTCGACCATTTCGGTCACTCAAACGGGCAATGACAACCAAGTCGAACTCAATCGCGCGGGCGGCGGCACGCATAGCGATACCATTACCCTGAGGGGCAACGGCAACGCCGTCAAGGTCACGGGCACTCAAACAAGTGGTCAGACCGGTACATTAAGCATTATTACAGGGACTGGATCTGATTCGAACCAGATCACGGCTACACAAACGGGTACGGGTACGCTATCTGCCACCTTGGGCGCGAATAGCGATAGCAATATATTGGATCTGACCCAGACTGCAACCGGAGCGAGTCTGACATTGTCTGTGGAAGG
>SXRG01000014.1 GCA_005793645.1 Burkholderiales bacterium | reverse complement strand
CAACCTGGCGGCGTTGGCGCTGGCGCTTCCGGCCATGGACATAATGTTTGCGTTCACCCCCTGCACACGCATAACGATAAACGCGATCAGCACCCCCACCGGAAGCATGAGAATGGCCACCAGCGCGGATCGGACATGCAGGAGAAACACCAGACAGACCAGCGCGACGATTAGCGCCTCCTCGATCAATGTGCGATTCAGCGTCTCCACCGCTCGCCGAATAAGATCGGATCGGTCATATACATGGGCGATCGACACCCCTTCCGGCAAACCGGGGGTGATCTCGGCAATCCGGGTTCGGATTCGGTCGATTACCTCCAGCGCGTTCTGGCCATAGCGCGCCACCACCGTGCCGGCCACCACCTCACCCGACCCATTCAGTTCGGCAATGCCGCGCCGCTCATCCGGCGCGAGCTCGATACGCGCCACATCCCTGAGCAACACGGGTGTACCGCCCACAGTCTTCAGCACGATTCCGCCAAGATCATCGACCCCGTGCAGATAACCGCGTCCGCGCACCATGTATTCGCGCTCGGCCAATTCCAGAACACGCCCACCCACATCGCGGTTCCCCGCACGGATGGCCTCGGCGATCTGCGCGAGGGAAATACCGTAGCCTTGCAATCGGCGCGGATCCACCACCACCTGATATTGCTGTACAAATCCGCCCAAGCTGGCAACTTCGGCCACGCCCTGCACCGGTGTCAACTGATAGCGCACGAACCAGTCCTGCAGGCTGCGCAACTCAGCCAGCGTGTGGCGCGCAGATTGCAACACATACTGATACACCCATCCCACCCCAGTTGCGTCCGGCCCCAAGGAGGGCGTCACGCCAGCCGGAAGACGACCGGCAGCCGCGTTGAGGTATTCCAGCACCCGTGAGCGCGCCCAATATATGTCCGTTCCATCCTCGAAAATGACATAGACGAAGGATGCGCCAAAGAACGAAAAACCGCGCACTACACGGGATTTCGGCGCGCCGAGCAGTGCCGTGGTGAGTGGATAGGTCACCTGGTCTTCCACCACTTGCGGTGCCTGACCGGGATATTCAGTATAGACGATCACCTGCACATCAGACAGATCCGGCAATGCGTCGAGCGGCGTTTTAAGCAGCGCATACACACCCGCGCCAGTCACGAATGCGGTGGCAAGTAGCACCACGAACACATTGCGTAGCGACCATTCGATCAGGCGGGCCAACATGTCAACCTCCCCGGATGCGTGTGATTGTCCACTCGCCTTCGCCCCGTTCCTCGAACCAGAAACGGATATTCGCCCCGGGCTTGAGTTGTTTGGCCAGACCAGGCTCGCCCAAGACAAAATCCATGGTCATGGCCGGCCAGTTGAGGCCCGGAACCGGCTGATGCGCCAAGGTCACCGTACCGGCTGCAATATCGACTGCGACCACCTTGCCATCGGTCTCATGCTGCTTCCGTGCCGGTTTTGCATCCGCAGACAGCCCTGAAAGCGCTGCCTTCAAGTTGCTCTCCGAGTCGATCAGGAAGTTTGCGCGGGTCACCACGCGCTCGCCCATCTTTAAGCCTTTGCGAATCTCCACCCAACCGCTCGCGCGGGCGCCGGTTTCAACCGCACGCGGCTCGAAACGCCCGGAACCCCGGTCGATCAACACGGTCTGAGTAAGCCCGCCCTCCAGCACCGCCGAATCCGGCACGGCCAGTACGGGACCGTTCTTGCCCGTTAAAAGTTCGACCTGCCCAAACATGGCCGGACGCAGCCGACCACCGGGGTTGGCCAGTTCGATGCGTACCTGCGCGGTGCGGGTTTGCGGATTGACCGTCGGAAGGATGAAATCGACGCGTCCCCTGAACGACTCGCCCGGCAATGCATCGATCGTGAAATGCGCCGTCTGGCCGACCCGGACGCGCCCCATGTCCTGCTCGAACACCTCGGCGATCAGCCACAGCGAGGACAGATCCGCGATTTGCAGCAGCGGGTCGCCGGCCATGAATCGGCGACCTTCCACCGCAGGCTTTTCAAGAACCACGCCGGATGTCGGCGCGTGCAGCCAGAGCTGACGGGTAAAGCGCCCAGCCTCGGCCTCGCGCCATTGATCCGGCGTGATTGCCCACAGCTCCAGGCGTTGACGGCTGGCCTCGACCAGGGCCGTAGCGCGCTTGCGCGTATCGGCATCGGCGCCCGCCAGCATCTTTTCTCCTTCCAGCGCCAGGCGTAGCTCCTGTTGCGCGGATAGCAGCTCCGGGCTGTACACCGCCATCAGCGGCTCACCCTTCTTTACAGCCTGACCGGTGGTGTTGACGCGCAACTGTTCCACCCAGCCCGAAAACCGCGCCGTCACCGTATGCAGGCCGCGTTCGCTCACCGCCAGACTGCCCACCGCGCGCAACGGCGTGGCCAGTACGCGCGATTCTGCCGCGCTGATCGCCACGCCCAGTTTCTGCAGGCGGGCCAGGCTGATCTTGACCGTTCCATCCGTCTCTACGCCGCCGTCCTCGCCTTCGTACACCGGGATGTAATCCATCCCCATCGGGTCTTTTTTCGGCACCGGCGAGGTGTCCGGCTGACCCATCGGATTGCGGTAATACAGAATCTTCCGGCCAGCGGGCGCCTGAGCCGCCGGGGCTGTCACGGCCGGGGTATGCGGCGTTATGCGGCCAGCCCAATACGCGCCGCTAGCGACTGTCGCCAATAACACGGCAAATATCCACTTGTTCATAGCGCACCCCCTACCCTTAGCTCGATATCCGCCAGCGTCAGCCGTGCATCGAGCGCGGCATTGAGCAGATCGATGCGGGCGCGTCGCCAGGCCCGCTGCATCTCGATCAGACTTGAAAAATCTCCGGCACCGCTGTTGTATGCAATTTGCGCCGCGCGCCAGGACAGCTCGATCTGCGGCAACACACTGCTTTCCAGCACATGGGCATGATGCAGCGCGGTTTCATAGGCCGCACGCAATTCGGACAGATCGCCCTGCAAACCAGTACGGGTCGCCGCCTGCCGGGCCACGGCCGCGTCACGCATCAGCGAAGCTTCGCGTTCCTGGCTACGGCGAGTTTCCTGCTGCAACGGTAGGTTGATCTCCAGCATCAGCTCCCAACTGTCAAAACGCGACCCCGTCTGCATCGGTGCTACGCCTACCGTCAGATCCGGCCAGCGATTGCGCCGCGTCAACTCCGCCGTGCGGGTGCTGGCATCGATCTGCGCTACCGCCAGTTGTAACTGTGGATTACCCCCCTCCAACTGCTCAATCAGGCGCCTCCAATCCATTTTTTCCGGCACGGGCGAAAACCCGGCCGGATCCATCAAAACCGCATCCGATGGACGCAACAACAAGGCATTGAGTCGAGCCGTCGCCCGCCGCCCGGTTGACTGCGCCGCCGCCTGGTCGTTTTGCAGGCTGGCCAATTCGGTCTGTGCGCGCAACACCTCACTCTGCGCCACCAACCCCGCCGCATAACGAGTGCGTGCCAGCCGTTCGGCATCGCTCATCACTTGCTGCAACGCATCCAACTGCCGCGCCGTTTCGCGCGCCGCTACCCATTGCGCATGCGCGCGTTGCAACTGATTACGCAAATTTAGGCGCACCTGTGTGCGCGCAGCCTGCGCCGTGTTGACGCCAGACTGTGCCACCTGGCCACGCAGCTCGCGCTTTCCCCACAGCGGGATGGATTGTCTGAACTGATAGCGCATGGATCCCACCTGGGTAGGATCCAAGGTCGGGCTGTCATAGCGAATGTCCCGCCATTCCACAGACAACATGGGATCGGGTAACGCGGTCGCCGGCTGGATGCGTGCCTCCGCCGCATCCTGTTCCAGCCGCGCCGCAGCGAGCTCGGGATGATGCACATCCAGCCATTCCAGCATCTGTGGCAGGCTCGCTCGGGACAGATCGTCCACCGGCGCAGCCATCGCCGCCCCGATACTCAGAGCGGCGAATAGAAGCGGAATGACCGGATGCGGCTTATTGCCCCTGCTTCCGGATTGCCATGACCACATTGCCGGCCTCCCCAGAAACAAAGCTGAACGACACCACATCCCCGACCTTGAGGCCGTCGAGCAGCTTGCGGTCCTGCACCTTGAAATCCATGACCATGGCAGGCCATCCAAGGGATGGGATCGGATCATGCTTCAGCTTGATCTTGCCTGTCTTGGCCGACAGACCGCGCACCTCACCAGTGCCCTCGATGGCCATGGGCATGGCATGGGCACCATGCCCATGATTGTGCACAGGCGACTCGGCCCTCGCGAACGGCATCAACAAAAGAACCAATGGGAAAATCCATAGCTTTTTCATGGCAACCCCTTACTTCGTGGCCGGTTTGGCGGCGCGTTCCAGTGCTTCCAGGCGTCGCTCAACAGCCTTCAATCGCTGCTGTACCGATTCACACTTCGTGCATGGCGCAGTGGGCTGATGCATCTGACAATGCTCACTCGCAGCAGGGTGCTGATTCGAACAGTGTTCACAGGGTTTCCGTGCGCCCATCATGTTTCCACGAGGCCCCATGCCCGGCTTTACATCTGGCATCATCTGACAGGCCTCATGACTCATGGCCGCATTGGGTGTGGCACTATTAGGCATAGCAACGCCCTTGGGCGTGGCAACGCTCACTGGAGCGCTATGTTGATGGTCATGGGCCGGCTCAGCCGCCTGTGCCCATGCAGCGACAAGCATCAGAAAAACAAAACGAAACAGGGTATTCATCTCAACTCCTTGATCGGCCAACGCAATGTCGGCCATAAACGATAGAGGCGCAATTCACGCCACACAGCGATACATATAGCGACACAAAGTCGCTTCATCACTCAAGGGAGATCAAAGAACCGGAGGTCGGTCAGGAAATGCTGGAATATGGGAATAAAAGGCCACGCTCACCGACGGTGGCGCATCAACAGCCACGGCGATCAACGGAGGCACAAAGTTTGTGGCCAGAAAGACTGCGCACAGACCATGACAGGTAATGCTCTGGCTATAACCACTCTGACCACCCTGTTCATGATCCAATGCCGGTACGGACTCCGCATCATTCAAGGCCATCATGGGTATGGCGCCCTGAGACCCATGAAACATCTGGCAGTGCGACATCTGTGTTGCAGCGAGATCAGCGGACAACCGCATCTCATGAAACGGCATCGCTGCCGAGAGCACGCCCTTGACGGGGAGCCAAAGCAGCATCAGGAACAAAAAGCAACGATAACGGCGACACATGGGGCTCACCGTAAACCAATTCCAGAAAAATTCCAAGGCATTTTT
>SXRG01000013.1 GCA_005793645.1 Burkholderiales bacterium | reverse complement strand
GCCGCCCACATCTGGTGCTGGCCGACATCGGAGGTCACAAACGCATCCCCGCCGGTCACCTTGTATAAGGCCTCGATCACCGCCTGCGGCTTGATCACGGGCGTGCTGCGGTCAAACTTGAGGCAGTCCTGTGCCCGCCACAACTCGATCTGCGCCCACCATGCCTTCAGCGCCGCAGCATCGGGCGCGTCGTTTATCTGTTTGAGAATCTCGTCCAGCACATGATTCACCGCGCCGACGATGGGCACATCCACACGCACCCGTTTGGAGATCGACGACGGATCAACATCGATATGGATGATGCGCCGCGCCTCTTTACTGAAATGCTTTGGGTTACCAATGACACGGTCGTCAAAACGGGCACCGATGGCCAGCAATACATCGCAATGTTGCATCGCCATGTTGGCCTCGTAAGTTCCGTGCATGCACAGCATGCCCAGATTTTGCGGATCAGGCTCCGGAAATGCACCCAGCCCCATCAAGGTGCTGGCGACCGGGAAACCAAGTTTCCGCGCAAGCTGGCGCACCTGTTCTGAACCATTGCTCAGCACCGCGCCGCCGCCGACATACAGCATTGGGCGCTTGGCCTCCAGCAACATCTGCGCGGCCTTCTTGATTTGTCCAGGATGGCCCTTGCCGGTCGGGTTATACGAGCGCATCGTCACCGTTTCTGGGTAGACGAAGGGACATGTGTGCTGCGTCACATCCTTGGGGATGTCGACCACCACCGGGCCGGGGCGGCCAGTGGCTGCGATATAGAAGGCCTTTTTCATCGTTTCGGCCAGATCGCGCACATCCTTGACCAGGAAATTGTGCTTGACGCAGGGCCGGGTGATGCCGACGGTATCAACCTCCTGGAATGCATCCATGCCGATCGCCGCAGTCGGTACCTGGCCCGTGATCACCACCATCGGAATCGAATCCATGTAAGCCGTGGCGATGCCGGTGACCGCAGTGGTCGCGCCCGGCCCGGAGGTCACCAGCGCCACACCGACCTGACCGGTGGCGCGTGCGTAAGCATCTGCCGCATGCACAGCCGCCTGTTCATGACGCACCAAGATGTGCTCAAAGCAGCCGTTCTTGCCGGCCTGTTTGTAAATCTCGTCGTAGATGTTGAGTACGGCGCCGCCAGGATAGCCGAAGACATGTTTCACGCCCTCTGCGTGCAGGCAGCGCACGACAATCTCTGCGCCAGTAAGTTCCATATCGGCCATGGTGCTACAAATAAGATGCTGAAAGGGGGCCAACACTAGCTATTTCAGGCCATTCCGTCAAGTTTTACGGCCTGTGGTTTGGACCACGGAGGCGATGCTACACTCCCGATCCAGAGGAAATTGTGGAGACATTGATGCCCATTCAAGATCTGCGTGAACTGGCCAATACCGTGCGGGAGTTTGGTCGTGTCCGCAACTGGCACCAATACCACACGCCCAAAAATCTAACCGCTGCACTCATCGTTGAGGCGGCCGAATTGCTGGAACCCTTTCAGTGGCTAAGTGCCGAAGAAAGCCTCGCCCTCCCGGCCGACACCCACGAGGCTGTGCGTCAAGAAATGGCCGATGTGTTGATTTATCTGGTCAGTCTGGCCAATTGTCTGGAGATTGACCTGCTCCAGGCGGCCGAAGACAAACTGGCCATCAATGCCCGAAAATATCCTGTTGAACAGGATCGGGGCTCTAACCAATAACTCCCCAAAACAGGAACATCCTTGAGTTACTACAAAAGACATGTCTTCTTCTGCCTCAACCAGCGTGAGGATGGTGGCGAATGCTGCGGCACCCCGAGCACGGCAGCCTTGTTCGAATATGCGAAGGGCAAGGCCAAGGCGCTCGATCTGCATGGCGCGAGAGGCAAGAACCGCATAAATCGTGCTGGCTGCCTGAATCGCTGCGAGCACGGCCCGGTCTGCGTGGTCTACCCTGACGCCACTTGGTACACCTACATCGATGAAGCCGATATCGACGAGATTCTCACGGAACACCTGCAACACGGTCGCGAAGTCAGGCGCCTAAAGCTCCCCTGATACCCCATGCGTGAGCACCGGTTACTGACCGGACCCGTCGGCCCGATCGAAGTCATTATCGAGACCCCGACCAATCCACCCACGGGGCTAGCCCTCATCGCCCATCCGCACCCCTTGCATGGAGGCACTATGGACAACAAGGTGGTCACCACCTTGGCCCGGGTCGCCGTTGCAGCCGGTCTCGTGGCTGTGCGCAGCAATTTCCGTGGCGTGGGGCAAACCGCGGGGATACACGACCACGGCCTTGGGGAGTGCGACGATCTGGCGGTCATCACCCAAAACATCAGCGCGCAATTTCCCAGCCTCGACTGGACTCTGCTCGGGTTCTCGTTCGGATGCTTTGTCCAACAACAACTCTCGCAACGCCTGCCCATCGGCCAGACCCTACGGCAAGTAATTCTGGTGGCACCCGCCGTCACCCTGCGCCCCTTCGGCGCCATCAACGGCCCCGCAACCCTGATCCAAGGCGATCAGGATGAGATCATTCCCCTTGCCGCCGTGCGCGATTATGCAACCGCACAGCGTTTAGACCTGATTGTCATACCGGAAGCCGGGCACTTCTTCCACGGCAAACTGCTGGACCTGCGTGCCCAAGTAAACACCCTGCTAACGGCGCACCGGGCCTAAGAGCGACGATAGTCGAGGTGTCCGTCAATTATGGTGTAGTGGACGCGTCCCAGCATCTCGTGCCCAAGATAGGGACTGTTCTTGCCCAGACTCAGCAAAGACTCGGCACTCACCTGCCAGACACCTTCCGGATCAAAGAGACAAAGATCGGCCGCCCCTCCCACCCGCAGATAGCCTGCGTCGACCCCCATGATGCGGGCGGGGCGATGAGTCACCCGGTCCAGTGTCTGCGACAAAGACAGACCCGCCTCGCGTCCCCAGCGCAGGGTCAGCGGCAGCAGGAGTTCGGCCCCTGTTGCACCCGGCTCCGCCTCTTGGAAGGGGCGTTCCTTGACATCTTCGTCAACCGGCGCGTGATCGGAACAAATCGCATCAATAACCCCCTCGGCCAAGGCCTGACGAATTGCATCACGATCACGCAGGCTGCGTAGTGGCGGCACCAAGTGGCAGTGCGGATTGAAATCGGCCGTATCCATCTCCGACAAGTGGACATGGTGGATGGCCACATCGCAGGTCACCGGAAGGCCCTCCGCCTTGGCCTGGCGCACCATGTCAACCGCCGCTCGACTCGACAGGCGCATGATATGCACCCGCGCCCCGGTCTGCCGCATCAACAAGAGGATGGTTTGCAGGGCCACCGTCTCGGCCGGCACCGGAATGGACGGCAGCCCCAAGCGAGCGGCCACCAAGCCATCGTGCGCCACACCGCCACGGGCCAGGAAATGGTCCTCGGGACGCAACCACACCGGCAAATCAAAGCTGGCGGCATATTCCATCGCATGAAAAAGTACCGCCGTGTCGATCAGTGGCGCATCAGCCTGACTAAAGGCGATACAGCCCGCCTCGTGCAACTCACCCATCTCGGTCAGCCGTTCACCCTTGAGCTGGTGAGTCAATGCACCGACCGGGTACACACGCGGCCCCGGCATGCTGCGAGCGCGGAACTTAAGCATCTCGATCAGGCCTGGCTCATCCAACGGCGGATCGGTATCCGGTGGGCAGGCCAGCGAAGTGATCCCTCCCGCCGAAGCCGCCTGCATCTCGGACTCCAGTCCGGCGACATATTCGAGACCAGGTTCGCGCAAGCGCAGTGACATATCGACCAGGCCGGGGCAAATCACCAAACCCGAGGCATCGATCTCCGCCCCGGCATGAAAATCGGCCGGCGCCGTACCGAGGCCCACCACCCGTCCGGCCGCGACAAACACATCCTGAACCTGATCCAATCCGGTAGCCGGATCGATCACGCGACCCTTGCGTATCGCCATCTTCATGGATTGGCCCCCGCGACAAGAGACATCACCGCCATCCGTACGGCGATACCGTAAGTAACCTGCGGCAGAATGACCGACTGACCGCCATCGGCCACCGCAGAATCGATCTCGACCCCACGATTCATCGGGCCAGGGTGCATCACGATGGCATCCGGTCGTGCATATTTCAACTTCTCGGGGGTCAGGCCCCAGTGCTTGTAATATTCGCCCGCCGACGGCAGACGCGCGCCCTGCATGCGTTCATTCTGTAGGCGCAGCATCATCACCACATCGACATCCTTGAGGCCTTCTTCAAGGCGGTTAAAGACATGCACTCCCATACCGCTGACATCACGCGGCAGCAGGGTGCGCGGCGCAATCACCCGCACCTCAGGACACCCCAGCGTGGTCAAGGCGTGAATCTGCGAGCGAGCAACCCTGGAATGCAGAACATCACCCACGATGGCCACGCGCAGATTATGAAAATCGCCTTTGTAATGGCGGATGGTGAACATATCCAACAAACCCTGGGTAGGATGCGCCGAGCGACCATCGCCAGCATTGATAACATGGATATGCGGAGCGACATGGTGGGCGATCAGGTGTGCCGCACCAGCGGCCGAGTGACGCACCACGAACATGTCGGCCAGCATGGCCGACAGATTGGACACGGTATCGAGAAGGGTCTCGCCCTTGCTCTGCGACGAGGCGTTGACATTGAGGTTGACCACATCGGCCGACAGCCGCTTAGCGGCAATCTCGAAGGTGGTACGAGTGCGGGTCGAATTCTCAAAGAAAACATTGAACACCGCCTTGCCGCGCAATAGCGGGACCTTCTTCACATCACGCTCGCCGACCGACACAAAAGACTGTGCGGTATCGAGGACCTCTGTCAGGATGCGCTTAGGTAGGCCATCCAGGGTCAACAGGTGGCGCAGACGCCCATCAGGGGTGAGTTGCAGATTAGGCGTCATCGTGGATGTCATCGTCCTTCCTCACCACGGGCCGTGAACCAGACTCAACTCACCGGCCTCACTGCGCAGCAGGTCAATATGTTCGTGGGCCGGGAAATCCTGCCGCAGGCCCGTAAAATCGGCGCAGACTGGCAATTCGCGTCCGCCCCGGTCAATCAGCACGGCCAGCCGGATTGAAGCTGGGCGACCGTAATCAAATAGCAGGTTGATGGCGGCGCGGACGGTGCGGCCGGTATAGAGCACATCATCAAACAGGATGACCGAACGACCCTCGATCTCGAACGGGATGCGCGAGGGTTGCACCTCGGCATGCAGGCCCGCCTGGGCAAAATCGTCGCGATAGAACGAGACATCCAGTTCACCCAAGAGGCATTTACCGCCCAGTCGCTGAATGACCGCATCGCGTAACCAGACACCCCCCGTATGGATGCCAATAAGGGCACAATCGGTCCCCATGACCGGCGCAAGCTGTGCGGCAAGCGCGTCTATGAGGGCATTCGGTTCAGGTAGCATCATGGTTTATGGAGTCCGTGCGGACGAGATGATCCAGCAAAATACGCTGCGCCGCCAGCGCATCGATCGCCGCCTTGTCAAAACGGCTGCCCCCCGCCTCAAAAAGGCACATCTCCGCGTCAGCCGAAGTCAGACGCTCATCGACAAAATGGACCGGCAGGGCATAGCGGCCGCGCAACTGATTGGCAAAACGCTGGCAACGCAGGGTCATCTCATGTGCCATACCGTCCATCGATAACGGCAAACCGACCACCAATTCAACCGGCCGCCATTCCAGAATCATCGCACCAATGCGGGCAAATCGGGTGTCGTTATCCTCAGCGTCAATGGTCTCCAAGGGATGTGCCGTGCCTGTCTCATGCTCGCCCACTGCCACCCCGATGCGCCGGGTACCAAAATCAAACGCAAGCACCGTGCCCGCAGCCAAGGCAGTGGGCTGGCCGTTCAAGCGTGACCCGCCTCATCGGACAGCATGGCCATGTCGATGCCCAAGATACCCAAGGCGGCTTTAATCCGCTCGGCCGGTGGCAGGGAGAAGATCACCTCAGGGTCGGCCGGGACGGTCAACCAGGCGTTCTGCTTGACCTCCTCCTCCAGCTGCCCCGCAGCCCAGCCAGCATAACCCAACGAAACAATAATCTGCTCAGGCCCCTCACCCTTGGCCGTCGCCTCAAGGATATCCTTGGAGGTCGTCAAACCCACCCCCTCACCCACAGCCAAAGTTGAACTCCAGGCCCCGATGGGGCGATGCAGGACAAAGCCGCGTTCATTTTGCACCGGGCCACCCAAATAAACCCGCTGGTGTCCGAAACCATTGTTGACCGGGTCAAGGCCAATTTGCTCGAATAATTCACCTATTGTCAGCGTCATCGGTCGATTAACCACGATACCTAGCGCGCCCTGTTCTCCATGGTCACAGAGATAGGTCAGCGCCCCGGCAAAGTTCGGGTCGGTCATGCCGGGCATGGCCAGCAAGAAATGATGGGTCAGATTGATGCCGCTCATACTCGCGATTTTAATCCCCAGAAAGCCCCGTATGCACATCCGGGTAACAAAAACGAAACCCCAATTCTTCACGGATACGCCGGTTGGACACACGGCGTGATTCATTCAGGAAGGTCTGCATCGCTGGTGTGACGGCCGCCATCACCGCCTCGTACGACAAGCGCGGAGGACGCGGCACACCCAAGTGATCGGCCACACAATCGAACCAGTCACCCATCTTGAGACCACTGTCATCCACCGCATTATAGAGGCGCTGCGGCCGTGCCCGAAACACGGCGCGCCAAACCAGCCGGGCCAGGTCCTCGGCATGAATATGATTCGTGTAAATGTCGGCCTCGGGCAAAAGCGCTGGCAGACCTTGGCGCACCCGCGCCTCGGGCAGCCGTCCCCCTGCATAGATACCCGGCACACGCAGGATGTGCAGCCGCGCGCCAACCCGGATCGCCCAGGCACGCAGTTGTTGCTCGGCATCCCAACGCCGACGGGCGCGCGCACTGCTAGGCCATACTGGCCGCGTCTCCTCCACCCAGTCCCCCGCGCAGTCCCCATACACCCCCGTGGTGCTGATATAAACCATGCGGACCGGGAAGGCACCCATGGCCAGTGCCGCCAACAGGCGCCGGGTGCGCAAATCAACGAGGGCTTCGCCCTGAGGTGGCGCAAAGTGCAGAACTACATCGGCCATTCCGGCCAGCCGCGACAGGCTGCGACGATCATCCAAATCACCCCCAATGGGCCGAATACCCCTTTCACGGAGCATGGGTATTCGCGATGGCGAACGATTCAGCGCGTAGAATTGCACCCCACCATGCCGCGAAGATGCCTGTTCACGCTGCTGCCTGACCAGACGCAACGCGATATCCCCACACCCGATAATCAATACTCGCAACATCCCAAAACCCTCATGCCTTGCCAGATCACCCTCCAGCCCAGTGGACACCAGTTTACCGCAGAGCCCACAGAAACCCTGCTTGAAGCGGCCCTCAAGGCCAGCGTTAACCTCCCTTATGGCTGCCGCAACGGCGCCTGCGGGGCCTGCAAGGGTCGCGTCATTCAGGGCGAGGTCGACCTGGGCACCTTCCAGCCAACCACCCTGACCATGACCGATCGCGCCGAAGGCCGCGCCCTGCTCTGCACCGCCCATGCCCGAAGCGACCTGACCCTGGAGATTCGCGAAGTCAGCAAGCCCGGGGGAATCACCCCGCGTACCCTGCCCTGCCGCGTCGAGCGTATGGAACGGCTGGCCCCCGATGTCATGGCCCTGTGGCTTAAACTGCCGGCCAATGAACGGCTGCAATTCCTGCCCGGACAATACATCGACTTCTTGTTCAAGGATGGCCGTCGACGCAGCTTCTCCCTCGCCAACAACCCGGAGCACGATAAACTCATCGAGCTGCATATCCGCCATGTCCCGGGCGGCTGGTTCACCGACCAGGTCTTCAGTAGCATGAAGGTCAAGGACATCCTACGCATTCACGGCCCACTGGGCAGTTTTTCCCTGCGTGATCCGGAAATTTCTGGCGACAAACCCGCTATCCTGCTCGCCGGCGGCACCGGCTACGCGCCCATAAAAAGCATCCTCAGCCACGCCCTGCATAACACCAAAGACCGGCACTTCATCCTCTACTGGGGCGCCCGTACCCGTACCGACCTCTATCAAGCCGAAGTGCCGCAACAGTGGGCGCAGCAATTCCCACGCTTCGAATTCATCCCCGTGCTGTCCGCACCCACAGCGACCGATGCCTGGCCGGGCCGTACCGGTCTCGTACACGAAGCGGTTCTGGCCGACTTCCCGGATCTTTCAGGGGTAGAGGTCTACGCCTGCGGGGCGCCAGCCATGGTCGATGCCGCACGCCGCGACTTCACCACTCACGGCCTGGCTGAAAACGCGTTTTACGCCGACAGCTTCAACTTCCAGGGCTAGGTTCAGGACTTAACAGGGCCACGATCAAGCCCGCATCCCCCGGCCCGGTCAGCCGCACATCGCGCACCCCATAAGCCCGCGCGGCCTCCGCGATGCGCGGATGGGGCACAAACAGCGGCGTAGCCTGCAACAACTCGCGGCCCGCCTCACCCAAGACACGAACAAGCTGATCGAGAATTTCCGTACTGGTCACCGAGATCGCATCCATCCCACAAGACTGCGCCATACCACCCGTTCGCCAACGCACCAGCAAGGCCGCAACATCCGGCGTCAGCCGCCGCCGCTCATAGCACACGGCGTGCATCACCGTAGCCCCCCGCGCCGTCAAGGTATCGGCCAACAAACTGCGTCCGCCCACCCCCCGAAACAACATCACTCGCAGGCCAGCCACGGCCTGCATCTCAGGGCAGGCCAGCAAAGCCTCGCTATCCGCCCCCTCCGTCGGGATCAGGACAGAACGCCCCACCGCATCACGCAAGGGTTTGGCCGAACCTTCGCCCACCGCCGCCAGACGCACTGACACCGGAAAGGCCGAAAGGGTCTCGATAGGATTCTCACTCAGCGCCGCGAGGCCCATGCGAACGGCCGACGGACTAACAAAAATGGCCCACTGACAGTCTGACAAACAGGACAAAACAGCCGCCAACCGCGCAGGATCAGGCGGCGGCGCAATCTCAATCAGAGGAAGGACAATGGGCTCCACCCCGATGTCCTGCAAACGCACCGCCAACCCATCGCTCAATCCGGCCGGCCGGGTAATCAGAAGGGAGCGAATACGGGACAGGGAAGGGAGCACAAGTTCACTGGGGTGAGACGATCAGCTTAGCCATCAAGGCCTCAGCACCCTGGTCAAAGAGTTGTTGCGCGGCCACCAGGCCCACAGCCTCGGGATCGACCGGGTCGCCCCACACCTCAGCACGCAATACAACACTACCGTCAAGCTCGGCGACGAAGGCACGCAAATGGATCTGTCCGTCCTCCAGCACAGCGTAACCACCAATGGGCGCTTGGCAACCGCCCTGCAAGGCCCGGCTCATCGCCCGCTCGGCCCGCACACAGGCAGCCGTCGCCGCATCGTTGAGGGGCGCCAGCAAGGCCGCCACATCCGCACGCCCGGTACACATCTCGATCCCAAGCGCGCCCTGCCCCACAGCCGGCAAGCTCTCTTCCGGCTCGAGAATCGCCGCAATACGCTCACCAAACCCCAGCCGCTTGAGCCCCGCTGCGGCCAAGATAATGGCCGCGTACTGGCCCTCGTCCAACTTACGCAACCGTGTGTTCACATTACCGCGCAAGGTATCGACGACCAGATGCGGGAAGCGCGCCTTCAACTGTGCCTGTCGGCGCAAGCTGGAAGTTCCCACCCGCGAACCGGTGGGGATATCGGCCAGTTTCGTGTACTGGTTAGACACTAGCGCGTCACGCGGGTCTTCGCGCGCCGGGATCGTCACCAACTCGAAGCCCTCCGGCAGGACCATAGGTACATCCTTGAGGGAATGCACGGCCAAATCGGCACGGCCGGCGGCCATCGCCTGTTCCAGCTCCTTTACGAACAAACCCTTGCCGCCAATGCGTGCCAGCGGAGAATCCAGGATCTGGTCCCCCTGTGTGGTCATACCCAGCAATTCAATCGAGAGGCCGGGATGCAAGGCCATCAAGCGATCACGGATATGATGTGCCTGCCACAAGGCAAGCGGGCTTTCACGGGTAGCAATAGTCAGGATCATCAAAGGCTAACAGTAGGGTAAATAAACAGGCTGCGAAGGCTTGCACGCTATAATGCGTCGCCGAAACAAATCGAAAGCAAACCCACACAACCCGATGAAAAAATACCTCATCGCACTATGGCTGATCATTCTAGCATGCACCTCCCTCCCCATCCGGGCCGCAACAGGTCCCTTTGTGGAGGTCGCTTCGGGTGTCCCCACGGCGGAAGATCTGCAGGCCGATGCGCGGGCCGCGGCCGATCTGGGGGGCGCCGTCCTTCTCGTCTTTGTGAGTGACCGTTGTGGTTATTGCGAAATAGTCCTTAATGAGTTTCTCATCCCCATGAGTCGCAACACGGATTACACCCAACGAATAATCATGCGCCGCATCGTCACCAACAGCGATCGCCCCTTGCGCAATTTTCGTGGCGAGCCCCTCACCCACCGCCGTTTTGCGCAGGGTATCGGCGTACGCATGACACCCGTGGTACAAATGTTCAACATCAAGGGGCTATTGTTGGGTAAACCACTAGTCGGCCTCTCCACCATCGACTATTACGGCCACTTCCTGGATCAAACCATTGACCGTGCCCTCGAACTCGACCGTGCCTCACGACCCGAAAACAAAACCATCGCCACCCGCACCACCCTTCAACACTGACCCCCGAGATCCCGATCATGACCAAACCCACCACCTGGTCCGGCCGTTTTTCCGAACCCGTTGACGCGCGCGTCAAACGCTACACCGCATCCATTCCATTCGACTGGCGGCTCGCTCCGTTCGACATCCAGGGATCGCTGGCGCATGCCGCCATGCTCGAAAAAATCGGCGTGCTCAGCGCACAAGACCTGGCTGACATTCGCCGGGGTTTGGGCGAAATACTCGCCACCTTCGAGGCGGGCCAGTTTCAGTGGAACCTCGATGACGAAGACATCCATTTCAACATCGAACGCGATCTCACCCGCCGCATCGGCGACGCCGGCAAGCGACTCCATACCGGCCGATCGCGCAACGATCAGGTCGCCACAGACATCCGTTTGTGGCTGCGCGACGCCATCGATCGCATCCAAACCATTTTGCTGGCCGCGCGCGTGGCCTTGTTGAATCAGGCCGAGGCGCATGCCGACACCGTGATGCCCGGCTTTACCCACCTGCAAGCGGCGCAGCCCGTCACCTTCGTCCATCACCTGATGGCCTGGCAATCCATGCTCGCTCGCGATGCCGAACGGCTTGCCGACTGCCGCCGCCGTGTCAATCGCATGCCCTTGGGCGCAGCCGCCTTGGCCGGTACCAGCTTCCCCATCGACCGCGAATTTGTGATGCGCGAACTCGGCTTTGAGGCGATGTGCGAAAACTCGCTCGACGCCGTATCTGACCGCGATTTCGCCATCGAATTCCTGGCCTGCGGCGCGCTGATCATGACGCACCTGTCACGCATGTCCGAAGAACTGGTGCTGTGGATGACGCCGCGTTTCGGTTTTATCGACCTACCCGACCGTTTTTGCACCGGCATCTCGATCATGCCGCAGAAAAAAAACCCCGATGTGCCGGAGCTGATGCGCGGCAAAACCGGGCGCATGAATGGTCACCTTGTGGCGCTGCTCACGCTCATGAAAGGCCAGCCGCTGGCGTACAACAAAGACAATCAGGAAGACAAGGAACCATTATTCGACGCAGTCGATACGCTGATAGATTCGCTCGCCCTATTCGCCGAACTGGTTCCCGGCATTCGCGTCAAGGCCGAGGCTATGCGCCGCGCCGCAATCGAAGGTTTCTCAACCGCCACCGACCTGGCCGACTATCTGGTCAAAAAGGGCCTGCCATTCCGCGAGGCGCATGAGGCCGTCGCTCGCGCCGTCGCCGCTGCCGAGAAAAAAGCATGTGATCTGGCCGATCTTTCGCTCGTTGAATTGCAAACCTTCTCCACGCTCATCGCCGAGGATGTGTACGCCGTGCTGACGCTGGAAGGCTCGCTCGCCGCCCGCGACCACATCGGCGGCACCGCGCCCAATCAAGTGCGTGCAGCCATTCTTCGGGCACGCACGACACTCAAAGGCTGATCGTCCGGGCTAGTTACCTAAATCTACCAGGCGCCCGGCCTGTTCGCTGCAATAACGGCTCAATGCCGCTATCAGCTCGTTGCCGCTACGGGTATCGATCCAGGCATCGCCCTCACGGCGATAGTGAAAGCCGCCGGATTTTGCAGCCACCCATATCTCATGCAAGGGCGGCTGTTTGTTGATGATGATTTGTGTGCCGTTATCGAATTCGATCTGCATCACGCCGCCGGGGGCGCGCTCCCATTCGATGTCGGCCGCGTCGAGCGCGTCTTCCAAAGCCGTCAGGGTGGCGTCGGCCCATTGGTGAAATTCGGTATCAGTCATGGATATGGGATTCGCAATGCGAAAGATCGTCTCGGGGGGAGCGTGATAGACTCCGGGCCGTCATTCTAACGCCTTGCCTGACCGCAATACTCAGACACTCATCATGCGCATCGCCATCGCCGTTCTCATCGTTCTGGCCGCCCTGACCGGCTGCGGCAAAAAAGGGCCGCTTATCCTGCCTGACACGCCACCGGCCAGCACCCATACCCAAGCACCGACCCCGCCCCCAACAAATGAATCCGTTTGAACTCCGCAATGGCGTGCTGCACTGCGAAGACACGCCGCTGACTGCCGTGGCCGAGGCCTATGGCAGCCCCACCTTCGTCTATTCACGCGCCGCGCTGGAAGCCGCCTATCGCGCCTATGACACCGCCTTCGCAGCGCATCCGCATCAGATCTGCTATGCCGTGAAAGCCAATTCCAATCTAGGCATCCTCAATGTGTTCGCACGCTTGGGCGCCGGCTTTGACATCGTCTCTGGAGGCGAACTGGCACGCGTCATCGCCGCTGGCGGCGACCCCGGCAAGGTCGTGTTTTCAGGCGTCGGCAAGGGCGCGGCCGAGATTCGCCAGGCGTTATCTGTCGGCATACATTGCTTCAACATCGAATCGGAAAGCGAACTGCTGCGTATTAATCGCATCGCTGGTGAAATGGATAAGAAAGCGCCGATCAGCCTGCGTGTGAATCCGGATGTCGATGCCAAAACGCACCCCTACATCGCCACCGGTCTGCGCGAAAGCAAATTCGGAATTCATCACGCCGATGCCCTGCGCATCTACCGTCTGGCGGCCGGTTTGCCGCACATTTCTATCCGTGGCATTGATTGCCACATTGGCTCACAACTTACCGAACTGGAACCCTTCGCCGATGCGCTCGATCGTGTCCTCGTACTGGTCGATCAACTCGCTGCCGAAGGCATTGGGCTACAGCACATCGACCTCGGCGGCGGACTCGGCGTGCGTTACCGCAACGAGACGCCACCCGCCATTGACACTTATGCACAGACCATTCTCACCAAGATCGGCGCACGCGGTGAAGCCCTGATCCTGGAACCCGGCCGATCACTGGTTGCCAACGCCGGTGTATTGCTCACCCGCGTCGAATACCTCAAGCACACCGAGGCACGCGACTTCGCCCTAGTCGATGCGGCGATGAACGACCTCATGCGTCCGGCGCTCTACGAGGCCTGGCACGAGGTTGCGCCAGTTACGCCGCGCAGCGATGCGCCCCGCACCTATGACATCGCTGGCCCGGTCTGCGAAAGCGGCGATGTACTGGCGCGCGGCCGCAGCCTGTCCTTACACGAAGGCGACCTGCTGGTGTTCCACTCCGCCGGCGCTTATGGCATGAGCATGAGCTCCAACTACAACACCCGCCCGCGCGCCGCAGAGGTCATGATTGATGGATTGAAAACCCATGTCGTACGTCAACGCGAAGCCCTTGCAACCCTCTTCGCAACGGAGCAATGCCTCCCCTGAGCACGCATCTCGGCAACCTTGAAACACATCACGACGCACACGCAAATCCGTTCCTCAGTGTCGTTCATGCCACATCAAAAACAGTCCTCGCGCAGCCGCAAAAGTTATTGCCGAAAAAATATTTTTTTGATCTAGAATCCGCAGAACACGCAACGCGTGGAAATGCCTTTACTCAAGGCTCGCGGTAATCCAGATTGGATGCCGATTTTCGTAGGAGACTGTTATGGCTGTTAGCAAGAAAAAAGTTGCTGCCCTGAACCCGTTGCTCTCTGTAATCGCACCTGATCTAGCCAAGAAGCAAGCTGCAAAGCCCGCCGCTAAGGCCGCTGCAAAGCCCGCCGCTAAGGCCGCTGCAAAGCCCGCCGCTAAGGCCGCTGCAAAGCCCGCCGCTAAGGCCGCTGCAAAGCCCGCCGCTAAGG
>SXRG01000090.1 GCA_005793645.1 Burkholderiales bacterium | reverse complement strand
GCAAACTGGGTGCCAGACCTGTTCATGAAGCGCATGATGGAAAACGGCGAATGGACCTTGTTCTCGCCATCCGATTGCCCCGATCTGCACGAACTGACCGGTCGCGCCTTTGAAACCGCCTATACCGCCTACGAAGAAAAAGCGGCCCGTGGCGAGATCAAGGTATTCAAGAAAGTTCAGGCCCTGGTCCTGTGGCGCAAGATGCTAACCATGCTATTCGAGACCGGGCATCCGTGGATCACCTTCAAGGATGCCTGCAATGTACGCTACACCAACCAGCATGTTGGCGTTGTCCATTCCAGCAACCTGTGCACCGAGATCACCCTGCACACCAACGACAACGAGATCGCTGTGTGCAACCTAGGCTCAGTCAACCTGGTCAACCATATCCAGGCTGGCGAACTCGACATGGACAAGCTCTCTCGCACCATCAAGACTGCCATGCGGATGCTCGACAATGTGGTGGACATCAATTTCTACTCGGTCGGAAAGGCCCGCAACTCCAACCTCAAGCACCGTCCGGTGGGTATGGGCATCATGGGCTTCCAGGACGCCCTGCATCAGTTACACATCCCCTATGCCTCATCTGAAGCCGTCGAATTTGCCGACCGCACCATGGAGGCCGTCTGTTACAACGCCTACTGGGCCAGCACCGATCTCGCCGCAGAGCGCGGTCGCTATTCCACCTTCAACGGTTCGTTGTGGAGTCAGGGCATCCTGCCACACGATGCCCTGAAGAAACTGGCCGACGAGCGCGGGGGTTATCTGGAGGCCGATTTTAGCGAACGCCTAGACTGGGCCGCCCTGCGGAGCCGTATCCAGCAAGTCGGTATGCGCAACAGCAATTGCGTCGCCATCGCCCCCACCGCCACCATCGCCAACATCGTCGGTGTCTCGGCCAGCATCGAGCCGACCTACCAGAATCTGTTCGTCAAATCCAACCTATCAGGTGAATTCACCGTCATCAACCAATACCTAGTGCGCGATCTGAAGGCCTTGGGCCTGTGGGACGAGGTCATGGTCGGCGACATCAAATATTTCGACGGCTGTCTGGCCAGAATCGACCGCATCCCGGCCGACCTGCGCACACTCTACGCCACCGCCTTCGAAATTGACCCGGCCTGGCTGATCGAGGCCGGTGCCCGTCGCCAGAAATGGATCGACCAGGCACAAAGCCTCAACCTCTATATCGCCGGCGCATCTGGCAAGAAACTGGACGACACCTACAAACTGGCCTGGATTCGCGGCCTCAAAACCACCTACTACCTGCGCTCACTCGGCGCCTCTGCAGCGGAAAAATCCACGACCAAAGGCAACGAGAATCACGAAATCGAGAGTGGCACCGCCATGGGCACCTCGGTAGCTCCCTTAAGCGGCGTCGGTGCGTTGGCCAACGGGATCACCCTACCGCAGCCAGAAATCGTCGGGCGCGCCTGCACCCTGCGCCCGGGTGACGCCGGCTTTGAAGAATGCGAAGCCTGCCAATAACGGTAGAGGAAACCCTCGTGGTCGCCTTTTAAAGGAAATGAATCATGCTAAGTTTTGAAGACAGCACACCGTCCGCCGCCACGCCGGTCATGCCTCCCTCGCCCTTGATGAACGGGTTTGGGGGAGAAGGCCTCCGCCTGCAACCCGTGATGCCCACCCTTGCTCCGGCGACACCATCCCCGGCACCAGCAGCCCCCAACAGTTTCCGTAGCAGCGCCCAAAGCATCCGCGCCAATGACAAGCGCGTTGTTAATGGTCAGGCCGATATCAACCAACTCGCGCCCTTCAAGTACCCCTGGGCCTGGGAATACTTTCTCAAGGCCAACCGCAATCACTGGACGCCGCTAGAAATCAACATGGCCCAGGATGTGCACGACTACCACCACAAGCTGACGCCTGCCGAGCGCCATGTGTTCGAGAATGTGCTGGCCTATCTCACCACCTCCGACATCCTCGCCATGCGCAACATCGGCCTCGCCGTCATGGAAAAGATGACCGCGCCAGAGCTGCAGATCTATCAAGCGCGCCAGGTCTATGAAGAGGCCCTGCATACCTGGACCTATCAGCACTGCATCGAAACCCTCAACCTCGACCAGAGCGAGATATACAACCGCTACCGTGTGGTACCCGAGATCCACGGCAAGATTCAGCTAGCCAACCGCCGCCTCGACCGCATCCTGCGTTCCGACTTTGACCTGACCAACCGCGACAACCTGCACGAGTTTGCGTTGTCCTACCTGTTCTTCGCTGCCATATTCGAAGGCTGCTGGTTCTACAACGGCTTCTCGCCCATCTTCGCCTTGCAGCGACGCGGTCTAATGAAGGGTACAGCCGAGCAATTGCAATACATCATGCGCGACGAGGTATTGCACTGCGGCTTCGGCATGCGCGTCGTGCGCCAATTAATGCAGGAAGAAAACCTCCAGCTCGACCCCGAAGCCGTCGCCGCCATGTGGCAGGAATGCGAGGCCGCCGAGACCGCCTACGCCTCCTATGTGTTGCGCGAACCTATCCTGGGCTACTCCGCCGACCTGCACATTGCCCAGTTCCGCCACATTGCCAACCGCCGTGCCCGTCAAATCGGGCTATCCGAGCCCTACCCCGGCGCACTCAATGTCTTGCCCTGGCTAGATGAACAAATCAACCTACGCAAAGAGAAGAACTTCTTCGAAACCCGCGTTACGGAATACCAAACCGGCGGCGCACTCTCCTGGGAGTAATCCGTCCATTCCGCGTGGACGCATTGGCCGTCCAAGTAAATTCAGGGTACCCTTTGCCCCTGAATTTATGAGGAAATCCCCATGCTTAATCACAAGACGCTATTCCTGATCGGAAATGTCATTCTAGGTCTTGCCCTGTCGCTGTTCTTCATCCCACCGTTCTGGGCGAATCTGGGCGGCTGGGCCATGGTGATCTGGATGGCTCTGGTCTCCGTAGGGGTGTATCTGATCACCCGCGACAAGGGACCGAAGTCAACCATGCCGGATTGATACCACGAGTTGACGCCAATGCCCTCTCCCGACCTGTCGCCTGAGCCCACCCCCACACTTCCTTCGGTCGTTGCCCCCAAAGGGGGCGCAATCGTCGCCTTGGATCGATCCTTCGTCGACGAAATCACCGCCATCCGTCACGATCTTCACGCCCATCCTGAGCTTGGTCTGGCGGAATATCGCACCAGCGACAAGGTGGCGGCGTTTCTAGAATCCTACGGCATCGAGGTGCATCGTGGTCTGGCCGGAACCGGCGTAGTCGGCGTACTCCGATGCGGCCAAAGCGACCACATGATCGGCCTGCGCGCAGATATGGACGCGCTACCGCTGACCGAGATGAACGGCTTCCCGCACCGCTCGCAAATCCCCGGTTGCATGCACGCCTGCGGACACGACGGCCATACTGCCATGCTCCTTGGCGCGGCCAAAAAACTAGCCGAAACCCGCCACTTCAATGGCACCGTGGTGTTCATTTTCCAGCCTGCTGAAGAAACCGTAGGCGGCGCCAGGATCATGATTGAAGAAGGCTTTTTAGAACAATTCCAGATCGAATCGGTCTATGGCATTCACAACTGGCCGGGTCTGCCGCTGGGGCAGATCGCCGTACACAGCGGTCCAGTCATGGCCTGTGCAGACGCCATCGACATTACCGTACGCGGCCACGGCGCCCATGCCGCCATGCCGCACCAAGGCAACGACGTCATCCTCGCCGCCAGCCATCTGGTGACTGCGCTACAAGCCGTCTCCGCCCGCGCCACAGACCCACTTGAGGCACTGGTAGTATCCATCACCCGTTTCCATGCCGGCGAGGCCTACAACATCCTGCCCGAAGAGGCCCGTCTCGGTGGCACCGTGCGTGCCTTCAGCGTTGCATTACAAGATCAGGCCGAGGCCCTCCTCACCCGCATCTGCGCCGGCATCGGCACCGCATTCGGGGTGCAGATCACCCTCGAATACCGGCGCGGTTACCCCCCTACCCTCAACGATCCCGCTGCCGCCGAGTCCTGTGCAAAAATTGCCGAAACCGTCTTTGGAAAATCGCAAGTACGTCGCGACCTGCAACCCTCCATGGGTTCCGAAGATTTCGCATACTTCCTACGTGAACGCCCCGGCTGCTATGTCTGGCTCGGCAACGGCCCCGGCGAAGGCGGCTGCACCCTGCACAACCCGCATTACGACTTCAACGACAGCGCCATCCCCTACGGCATCCGCTACTGGGTAGCACTGGCCGAGACGCTGCTCCCCGCATCATGAAGATTGGCGTCCCCCGCGAGATCAAGGATCACGAATTCCGCGTCGCCCTGACGCCGCCTGGCGCTCAGACGCTGGTTGCGGCAGGACATACCGTACACATCGAATCGAACGCCGGTGCGGCCATCGGCTTTACGGATGAGGCCTACCGCGCCGCCGGCGCACAGATTTGCGACGCCGCTACGGTCTGGGCCTGCGAACTGATCTTCAAGGTCAAAGAGCCGCAACCCGTAGAAAGCGCGCAGATGCATGAGGGACAAATCCTGTTTTGTTTCCTCCATCTGGCCGCCGCGCCCGAACTGGCGCATGCGTTAATGACGCGCGGCGTCACCGCCATCGCCTTTGAAACCGTACTCGACACCGCCGGCCATACCCCGCTCCTGGCACCGATGTCGCAAATCGCCGGGCGATTGTCGATCCAGATGGGCATGCAAGCGCTGGAGATGAAAAACGGTGGCCGCGGCGTCCTGCTGTCCGGTGTGCCAGGCGTCCTGCCGGGACGCGTGGTCATCCTCGGCGGCGGCGTAGTCGGCAGCCACGCGGCACGCATCGCCGTCGGCCTGGGCGCCGATGTCACCCTGCTCGACCGCAACCATGGGCGCCTGGCCGAGTTCGATGCCCGTTACAACGGTCGCCTCAAAACCCTTTTCGCCCATCCGGAAAATATCGCCATCAGCGTCACTCAAGCCGATCTTGTCGTGGGCGCCACCTATGTTCACGGCCGTCGCACCCCGCGCCTGATCACGCGCGAACAGCTACGCCAGATGCCGTCTGGCGCGGCGCTGGTCGATGTCTCGATCGATCAGGGCGGCACGGCCGAAACCTCGCGCCCCACGACTCATAGCGCACCGTTCTATGTCGAAGAAGGCATCGTTCACGCCTGTGTTGCAAACATGCCCGCTGCTGTCGCCCGCACCAGTACCCTGGCGCTGGCCGAAGTGACACTGCCCTATGTGCTACGCCTCGCTGCCCACCCGCGTGCAGCGCTGAACGAAGACCCCGGCTTTGCCGCCGGCCTCAACATCGACTCCGGCCGCATCATGCTTACGGGGCTGGCAACCGATCTGGGATTCTGACCCTCAGTGTTCCTGTAAGGCCCGATCGCTACCCGACATGAAGGGTGCCAGCAGATATTCCAGCACCGTGCGCTGGCCAGTGACGATAGCGACATCGACCTGCACACCGGGTACCAGGCGGTATTCGTTACCGCCCTGCCGGAAACGATCGGCCTCGGTCTCGACGCGCACTTTGTAAAAAGCCCCCTTCTCGGTGACGATCGAATCCGGACTGACATGAGCCACCTCACCCTCCAGACGCCCAAAGCGCGCCGAGTCGGCTGACATCAGACGCACCGAGGCGCGCTGCCTGAGTTTCACATAGCCGATCTCCTGGACTGGCAACTTGGCTTCGATGACCAGCAAATCACCCGACGGGACGATCTCGGCCACCGTCTGGCCAGGCTGTACCACGCCCCCACGCGTCGCGACATGAAGAACCTTCACCACACCGTTGACCGGGGCACGCAACACAGCGCGACGCTGCATATCGGTATGTTTGCCAACCCGCTCGCGTATCTCGGAAAGCTCGCGCGTCGCACGCGCCAGATCGCTGTTGACCTGTTGACGATAACCTTGCTGGATAGCGATCAGTTGCGCCTGCGACTCGGCAATGGATGACTCCAGCCGTTTGATCATGGCTTGATCCTCCTCCAATCGGCTTTTGAGTGCAGATTCTTGCCGTTGCAGCGCCAAATGTTCCATCTTGGAGGTGATTTGCTCCTTGAGCAGCTTGTCGCTGATGGCAACCTGCTCGTGGATCAGTTTGATTTCGTTGCGCGTGTTGCTGATGCGCGCCGATATCTCCTTAATGGCATGTTCGCGCTGGGCGATAACCTCTTGCTGGGTGCGCAAACTGGCCTGCAAATTGGCACGCCGGCTGGCGAACAGCGCCTGCGCCTCCTTAGCCAGATGCGCTGGAACAGCGCTGGACAGGGCCAGCGTTTCACGCCCTGCTGCTTCCATCTGCAAACGCTCCACCTCACCAACCAGGCTACCAATATGTACACGCAGCTCGCCCACATCGGCCGTCGATGTCGTCGATTCCAGCACGATAAGGGGCTGGTCACGCGCCACCCGGTCGCCTTCCTTGACATGGATCTCTGAAACGATACCACCCTCCAGGTGCTGCACCATCTTCACCTGCGTGGCCGGGATTACCTCACCCTGGGCGCCACTGACCATATCCAGCGGCGCATAGGTCGCCCAGATCAGAAATGCCAACACGGAAAGGGCAAGAACATAGCCAAATAACCGGGCATTCAGTGCCCGATGCCAGGCCGAGGCGTGGTTAGGGATGGGTGCTTGCATCTTCGCCATCCTCATCGTTGTCGTTCTGTTCAACCGGCGGGAACGAGGCGTCACCAGGCGTGAATGTGGCCGACTGCGTCACCGGATACAGGCGTGGCACCGGTTTGACGCGCAGATCCAATACCCAATCCACTCCACGCAAGATATGCGGATCATGCGTGAGAACCACCAGGGTGGAACCGTGGGCACGCAAGGTATTCAGTACCGCATACAGGGCCAGTCGCCCCTCGTCATCCAGGGCGTCGGTCGGTTCGTCGAATACCGCCAAGCGACCGTTTGTGGCCAACGCTCGCGCGAGTGCCAGTCGCTTGCGCACACCCACGGCCAGCGTCCGGCCGCCCTCTCGCAACGGAGTGTCCAATCCTTGCGGGGTGTTGTCCAGCCAGGTCCGCAGACCGGCGGTGCGCACGATCGCGTTCAGGCGCTCGTCGTCCAGATCCGGGTTTGCCATGCGCAGATTATCCAGCACCGTAGCATCGATGAAGGCAGGTTCCTGCGGCAGATAGCTCACCTGTCGCCGCCACCAGGCCGGATTCATCTGGCGCAGATCGGTACCGTCCACCAGCACCTGGCCGCGACTGGACTCGACCAGGCCGCAGATCAGACGGGCCAGAGTGGTTTTACCGCTGCCGTTGCTGCCGATAACGCCTAACGCCATCCCGGACGTCAGGCGTACACTCAGGTGTTCAAACAATGGCATGGCCATGCCCGGGTATGCAAACGCCATGTCCGCCAGTTCCAGGCCACCACCGTACTCGCGCAGCTCGCTGCCGGACTCGGCCTCGTGTGGCAGCTTCAGCAACTCAGTAAGCTGCTGTTCGGCCAGATCAGCACGCGCAAACAATTCGGCCAGGCTCGCCAATCTCAGCATCGGCGCCAGGGTCCGCGCCGCCAGGATATTGGCACCGATCAGCGCGCCGGTGGAGAGATCCCCTGTGGTAGCCGACAACGCGCCCACCCCGATAATCGCCGTGCCCTGCCAGGCCGACAGCGTCCCGGTCAGGGTCTGGCTACCTGCGGCCGCGGCCGCGCTGGTACTCCGTGCCTGTAACCAGCGGCCTCGCACCTGTTCCCAGGCAGCACCCAGGCGGGTTTGTGCATTGAATACGCGCACTGTATCCGGCTGCTCGATCGCCGTCGTCGCTAGGGCGCGTGCGCCGGCATCATGCTCGGCGACTTCCCTGGCCAGACGACGCAGACGAGGACGGCCTGCGGCAATGGTTAGCCAGGCCAACACCAGCGCAATCAGGGCGATCAGGCACAGCCAGGGATCAATCATAAACAGTGCCACCAGCGCGATCAGGGCAAAAGGTGCGTCCAATAAGGCACCTACCGTGGCCGGCGAGGCCAGTTGTTCCAGCGTGTCCAACCCACGCAAGGCCTCGTGTCGCCGTGCCGGGGTCAAGCCGTTCAGGGCCGTCAGCCGGGCACCGGTCAGCGATCCATACACCCCCTTGGCGATTCTGCTGAGTGATGGTGCAAACAAATCCGCCGAAAGACGCTGGCGCACTGACCGAAAGGCCGCCTCGGCCAGCGAAGCAATGATTGCGCCGATGGCCAGCGTCACCAGTGTGGCATTAACCCCATAGGGCAGGTAATTGTTGAACACCAGGATGACAAACAGCGTCCCGGACAACCCCAGAAGGTGGATAAAAAAGGTCGCCCCCAGGAGCTCGGCAAAGCGTCCGGGATGGGTCAGCAGGAGTTTCAGTATGGATTTCATTCCGGCGTTTCAAATAAAGGGACGGCGCATCACGCGCCGTCCCTTTATATCATGCCAGTTTCGATCAGTTAGGCAAAGCTGCTGTCTTGATGGTCTCCGGCCCGGTTTGCTCTGCGGCCTTGGCCCCCGCCGGCAGACGAGTCACGGCATCCTCGCTCAGTACGCCCATAACATTGAGCAGGTTGTATGCCGACAGCAGGATGTCTGCATCAGCCGAGGCCGCATCGGACAATGCATTCATATACGCGGTTTCACCGGTCAGCACATCCAGCAGCGAACGCTTGCCGGCCTGCTGTTCCTTACGCGCCAGTTCGAGGAACTTCTCTCCCGCATCGACCTGCTGATCGAGATAGCCCTTGGTACGCTTGGCAATATCCAGCGACTGCCAGGCGTTACGCACCTGCTCAGTGACATTGCGCTCGCTGTCAGTCAGGTCTGAACTGGCTTTCGCCACCCCAAATTCAGCCGCCGCCACCTTGTGCCGGCCGGAGAAGCCCAGATCCACATCCCAGGTCAGTTGAATCTTGGTGGTGTTTTCCACCTTCAGTCCGCTAGTTCCGGACACATCATCCTTGTGCTTGTAGTCATGCAGCAATTCCAGCTTGGGCAGGAATGAGTTGGCGCGCTCCTCGCGCACCGCCTCGCGTTCCACATTCATATCCACGCGTGCATTGGACAAGGTCGGGCTATGCTCCATCGCCACCTTGATCGCGTCATCCATGCTGGCCGGTAGCAGATTATCCGGCAACATCGGCTTGCGCATCCCGGAACTCTGGGCCGGATAACGGCCAAACACATTGAGGAAACGGTTGCTGGCCTGCTGCACGGCCTGCTGCGCCCGCGCCCGACGGGCAGAAGCACCAGCCAGGGTAGAGCGTGCCTGCTGCACATCGGAGGCCTTGCCGGCGCCCGCTTCCAGCTTTTTCTGCTCCATCTGCAACTGACTGTACAGGCTCGCCTCGGAGCGGCTGGCATAACTCTGAACCTCCAGGGCGCGATACAGGTTCACATAGGCCGTTGCGGCCTCCAGCATCACCTGCTGACGCGTGCTACCAAGGCTGGTCTGCTTCTTGTTAACCTTGAGATCCGCCTGCCGCACGGCGGCGGAGGTTTTGCCGAAATCCCACAACAGTTGGGTAAAGGCCAGGTCATATTCGATCGGATCAAGATCCGTATTGGCCGTCGTTCCCGCGTTGTTGATATGTTCCTTGCCCGCCCAAGCCGTGAGTTTAAGGTTGGGATACCACTCGCCCATCTTGGCCTTGGCGGTGAGCGACTCTTTATCGAGATCGCTTTGCGCAGAATTGATCCGCCGGTCGGTCTTGAGCAACTCGGCCAGGAACCCTGAAAGCGGCTCGGGCACAGCCTTGGCTGCGGTTTGTATTGACTGCTGCGCCACCGCGTCAGGATTCTTTGCCACATCGGCGGCGAGGGCGCCTCCGGCTAAAAGTGTGGCACAGGCCAAAGCGATCGGCTTAAGGATGAATTGGGTCATGTTGGTTTTTCTCCGAAAAAAAACAGGTCAGGATGTCGCCAGAACGATATCAGTGACATCAATGGTCGGGTTGCCGGTCAGCGTGGCGACTTGCAACAAGTTGTCGGCCGTACTTCCAGCATCGTCGTCGTAATAGAGCGCGCCGCTGTCCGAGTCGTACAAGAACATCTTTCCGCTGACATTCGAGGTCGTAATGACGTTGGCCGCACTGTGGAAGATGTTTGTGCTGATCGGTCCATCACTACCCTGACCACTTAGGTAGGTAGTGCGGCTGAACACCAGCGTGTCGTCGGCGTGACTGAAGTCCTGGATAGTATCTGTGCCTTCATACTGACCATACCAGAACTTGAAGATGTCCTGCCCGCCGTTGCCCCGCAGGGTATCGTTGCCGCCACCGCCCCACAGGGTATCGTTGCCGCCACCGCCAGTGAAGTTGTCCGCCCCGATGCCGGCGCTCGCGATCACGAGGCTGGCGTTTGTTTCCGCCTCGGCGTTGAGCGTGATGGCCCCGGAAGAGCCCCCTGCAATCACCGTCAGCGAGGATCCATCCGAAATGGTTGCGGCATTGAATGTCAGGCTGCGTGCGTTGGCCGAGTTCTCGAAGATAAAGTTCTCGATGTTCAGGACTGTGGTCGCATCGAACACGACCGTAGCTGCGCCCACACCCATCTCACCGATGACTAGGTAATCGCTCCCAATTCCCCCATCAATCCGGTCAGTGGCCTGGAGATTACCACCCACATGGACGAAGTCGTTTCCGTCGCCCAGATTGATGGTGTCGTTACCTGCCGAATTGTTGTCCAGCAGGCTAAGCGTACCATTCGAGACGTTCATGTCGCTGGTGGTGACGAAATCCTGACCATTCCCGGCGTTGACCGTGTCGTCCCCGGCCCCGATTGAGATAAAGTCCGTACCGTTGCCGCCGGCGATGTTGTCGTTCCCTGCTCGGCTTACCACGAAATTCAGCGCCCCTTCCCCGGTGCTTACCGTGTCGCCTTGCGATCCGCCAAAAACAAAATCATTACCCACACCCCCTACCAGTACCTCGGCTTGGCTCTGGTTGCCAACGATCAATCCAAGGTTGGATTCGGTGAGGGTCGAGACATTGACGGCAGCGACACCCAGCGTTTCAAGGTTATAGTTCAGGCTCGCTGGATAGTCGTTGTTGTTTTGGTAACCAGGGCCTGGGTAAGTTGCATTTCCAGACAGTTGCCCTGGCGCCCTCGCAAATTGGGTGACTGGCAGACCTACGAACGAGTGCATGGCGTTAAGCGCCTGCGCCAGGTCAGTACCGCCGATTTTCCATGTGCCAGCATTGGCACCGCCCACAGTACCCGTGCCATACACACTCTTGTTAGCAAAGTTCAGAGTTCCGCTGTTGGCCAGAACAGCCCCCTTGTTCGCAAACGCAGCCATGCCACTTATGTTGGTTTGGCTCAATGTCGGATTTACGCCAGCAGCCACATCGAACAGGCCCAAGTTGCTTATCGTACCGATACCAGAAAGGTTATCGTTGGGCCCGCCGCCGCCATCGGCGATGCGTAGCGCACTGCCGCCATCGCCGGTGATGCTGCTCAGGCCGACCATGCTGGACAACTGGCCTTCCGCGAAGGTAACGTCCGAATGGATGACGATGTTCTCGATTCCGACAAGGCTGAGTCCGGCCATGTTGACCGTGCCGTAGATGTGCAGGGTGTCGTTGCCGTTCCCGCCGTCAACGCTTTCGCCCGCGACTGCCTCGGAAGTCGCGCGGCCGTTCAAGGTGCTCAGATTGAGAACATCTGAGAGTCCCGCAGCGATGTCACCGGATGCATATTGTCCTACCGCTGTCGTGCCTACGATAACGAAGGTGTCGTCCCCGTCCCCTCCTACGGCGGAATCACTACCCTCTCCGGCCCGAATGACATCAGCGCCGTTGCCGCCGAACAGCCTGTCCTGGGCCGATGAGCCGGTGATAGTATCGTTCCCGCCCGCGCCAAACGCTATCGTGCCGACGTGACCGGTGAGCGCCGAAAGGTTGATCGTGTCGTTAGCACTGGCTCCAACCACCACCCAGGCCACCTCCGCATCGTTTCCGTTCAGCGCTACCGCCTCGGGCTGATTACTGCCTGCTGCCTGGAAGAACACCTGTTCGACAGAGGTGTTCGTGATGGTGGCGACGCTAGCGCCAACATTGGGCGTCAGCCCCTGCTTGACCGTTGCCACGAAGTTCCCGCTCTCGCCATTGGTAATGTCGAGCTTGATGTTAACGCTGGACAGCTCGGTGAATGTCAGTTGATCGGTGCCAAGCCCACCGTCGACCGTATCCGTGCCTCCCAGCGAGGTCCCCTGCGCCATGCTGAAGCTGGTATTCCCGCTGCCGCCAACCAGGGCGTCGTTGCCCGTGGTCGCGTTCAGCACTTCGCTGAACGACTGCTGCACAGGCTGCCCCTGATTGTAGGAGTTGTCCTGCGGGGGAGGCGGTGGAACGTATCCGGGCTGCGGAACAAATGCCTGCACTGGCACCGGACCTGCCGGGCCCATTGGCCCCGACATCCCCGGGCCTCCGGGCATCCCGCCCATCATCGGATCCCCAGGCATTCCCGGACCTCCCATGGGACCCATCATCGGACCACCAAAGGGCTGCGGACCACCCGGCATTCCCATGGGACCCATCGATCCCGGCATTCCACCCATCATCGG
>SXRG01000002.1 GCA_005793645.1 Burkholderiales bacterium | reverse complement strand
CGAGGCTGGATCGGCGTAGAGATCAGCGACCTCACCCCGGAAGCTGCCGACACGCTGGGTACCAAAGAAACCCGTGGCGCGCTCATCACTGGCGTCCTCCGCAACGGCCCCGCCGAACGAGCCGGCGTGCTGCCGGGCGACCTGGTTCTCAGTGTCAATCAGCAGGACATCCATAACGCCGAGCACCTCATGACCCAAATATCCATCCTAAAGCCAGGCCGGCCGGCCACGATTCAGGTTTTCCGTGCGCAGGGTCGTCTTCAACTGACCTTGCGCGTTGAAAGGCGTCCACGTCCCACCCTACCGACAGGAGGAAGCGAAGCCCGCTAGGAACACCAATTTTCGAACTCAGGACTCCTATAATGGAGCCTGTATTTCGGGAGGTTTACTACTATGTTGCGCCCACTCAAAATTCTATTCGTCACCTCCGAGGTTCGGCCCTTAATTAAAACGGGCGGCTTGGCGGATGTTTCCTCATCCTTGCCAGCAGCCCTGCGAGACTTGGGACTCGATTGCCGCATTTTGGTGCCCGGCTATCCCGCCGTGCTGGAACACTGTGGAACGCTGACTCTGGTCGCCACACTCCCCACCACGCTCCTCGGCCCGGCCCGCTTGCTGGCCGGGCACATGCCAGATACCCACACCCCCGTCTATGTTCTTGATGCGCCCCAGGCCTACCAACGAGCAGGCGGCCCCTATCTAAACACGGACGGAAAGGATCATGCCGACAACGCCCAGCGTTTTGCGCTGCTCTCCCAGGTCGCCGCGCAGTTATGCGGGCCAGACAACGCACTCAACTGGCAACCGGATTGTCTGCATGTCAATGACTGGCAGACCGGACTGGCCCCAGCCTACCTGCACTTTGCTGGCCACCCCGTCCCCAGCCTGATCACCATCCACAATCTAGCCTTTCAAGGGGTATATGAGGCCGCCCTCCTATCCATCCTAGGCCTTCCGTCCGAGAGTTTTGCCGTCCATGGGCTCGAATACTATGGTGATCTCTCCTTTCTCAAGGCCGGACTGTTTTACAGCGACTGGATTACTACGGTCAGCCCCCGCTATGCCTTGGAAATCCAGAACGAAGCCCTGGGCATGGGCATGCAAGGCTTGCTGCAGCAGCGCAACCACCACCTCACCGGCATCCTCAACGGAATCGACACGGCCGACTGGAACCCCGGCAGCGACCTCCACCTGACGCACAACTTCACCTACCGCGCAACGGCCGGAAAACGCCGTTGCAAAGCGGCCCTGCAAGCCGAGCTTGGCCTGGCTCAATCCGCCGATGCCCCCCTGTTCGGAGTCGTCTCGCGGCTCACCCATCAAAAAGGTCTGGACTGGGTCCTGCAGATTGCCCAAGGCATTCTGACCCAAGGCGGGCAGATAGCCATCCTCGGCACAGGAGAGCCGTTACTGGAGGCCGGGTTCAGGCAACTAGCCAACCAGCATCCGAAGCAGGTGGCCGCATTCATCGGCTACGACGAGGGTCTATCGCACCGCATCGAGGCCGGCGCCGACCTTTTTCTGATGCCGTCACGCTTTGAGCCCTGCGGCCTCAACCAGATGTACAGCCAGCGTTACGGTACGCTACCCGTGGTTCGTGATACCGGCGGACTGGCCGACAGTGTCAGTGACGGCGTGGACGGCTTCAGCTTTACGGGCGAGACCGCACACGCCCTCTGGTTAACCGTGGAACGCGCCCTGGCCGCCTATCACGACCGCCCGCTCTGGCGGCGCCTGCAACAAACGGCCATGCGCAAAGACTCCAGTTGGGAAAAAAGCGCCCGGGAATACGCCGCGCTTTATGCGCAACTCATCGCGCAATCACAACACTGAGGGCAATGGCCCACGCCTCCCGGCGCGGGCCTAGCCCCCGATCAAAGCCAAAGCAACAGACCCATCTCGAAACGATGGGTCAGCAGCGAATGAAAGGGGTAGACACGCACCCGAAATTTCATCCGGCCGCACCAGTCCGGCGTGTGCACGACATCAAAGATCGCCTCATGGCCTTCGCTACCTACATGCGTCAGCGAGATCTCGTGCTGCACCTCCCTCTCACCAAAACCGCGGCTCTGTAGCAAATCGACGCGCACATCTTCCGGGCTCAATCCATCCAGGTTAACGGCCACACGCACGGTTACCTTGTCGCCAAACACCAGTTGCTGTGGCAGTTCCGACAAAAGGCGGATTGAAACTCCTCCCCAGCCGGTGCGTACCCGCTGCTTCCAGTAAGCCAGTTCACGGGCCCCCGCATAATCATTCTCATGCAACCGTCGTCCCACCTCTGAAGCAGGGACATAAAACTTGTGCACATATTCAGTCACCATGCGCGAGGAGCTGAAGGTCGGTAACAGAGTTGCAATGGACCGCTTTGCCATCCGTACCCAGCCCGGTGAATAACCCAGATCATTCTTCTTGTAATAGAGTGGAATCACCTTGTCCTGCAGAAGCTCATACAAGGTGCGGCTATCTTCGCGGTCGCGCCGTGCGTCGTCGTACCATTCCGGTGCCGGCTTGATCGCCCAACCGTTCGTCCCGTCAAAACCCTCATCCCACCAGCCATCGGTCACGGACAGGTTGAGCACCCCATTCATCGCCGCCTTCATACCCGAGGTGCCAGAGGCCTCCAGCGGGTAGATGGGGTTATTGAGCCAAACATCGCAACCGGCCACCAAGCGACGAGAAAGGCTCAGGTCGTAGCCTTCCAGCATCAGGATCTTTCCTTCAAACTCAGGCTGGCACGAGAGCTGATGGATACGCCGGATCAATTCCTGGCCTGGACGATCGGCCGGGTGAGCCTTACCCGCAAACAGGAAGAGTACAGGCCGGTCGGCATCGTTGAGCAAGGTGCGTAGCCAGTCGATATTTTCAAACAACAAGGTCGCGCGTTTGTAAGTCGCAAAACGGCGGGCAAAGCCGATAACCAGCACATTGGGGTTAAGCGGATCGGCCAGCTTCAGGATACGGTCGAGGTGAGCCTGCGAGCCATGATTACGCTGATGCTGCTGAGTAAGCACCTGGTTCACATAGTCCAACAACAACGCTTTCTGCGTCTGATGCACAGTCCAGAACTGGTGATCCGGCAAGGCCTCCAGATGCTGCCAATAATCGACATCGGTCACACGCCGACGCCATTCATAGCCCAAACGGCTATCAAACAGGTCCTGCCAGTCCTGAGCCAGGAAGCTCGGCACATGGACCCCGTTGGTGATGTAATCCATCGGCGAATCTTCCGGAGCGATCTGCGGCCACATATCAGACAGGATCTGCGACGAAACGCCGCCGTGGATACGCGACACCCCGTTGTGATGACGCGAACCGTTCAGGGCCAGACGCGTCATGTTGAAATCATGCTCACCGCCGCCCATATGCATGAAGGTCTCGCGCGCCAGCCCCAAGTCGGTACAGCAATGCGCGAAATACTCCCAAATCATCGCCTCAGGGAAGTGATCATGTCCGGCCGGTACGGGGGTATGCGTGGTAAAGACGGTATTGACCGCAACGGCCTCAAGGGCCGGCTCATAGGGAAGCCCTTGCTTGACCAATTGGCGCACGCGCTCTAGCACCAAGAAGGCGGCATGGCCTTCGTTGATATGGAAAACAGAGGGCTTGATGCCCAGCTCGGTCAGGGCGCGCATCCCCCCAATACCCAGCACTATCTCTTGCTGAATGCGGGTGTGTTTGTCTCCCCCATACAACTGGTGGGTGATATGGCGATCCGATTCGGTATTGGCCGCCAGATTGGTGTCGAGCAAATACAGCGTAATGTGCCCAACCCGCGCCTGCCAAACCTTGGCCTTGACCATGCGGCCGGGAAATTCGATCTGCACATGCACCTCGCTACCGTCCGGACGCAAGGCCGGGGTCACCGGCAAATCATCAAAGCTTGAGTCACTGTAAGTCGCAACCTGGCTGCCATCGCCATCGATACGCTGCGAGAAATAGCCTTGGCGATACAACAAGCCCACCGCCACAAACGGCAGACGCAGGTCGGATGCCGTCTTGCAATGGTCACCCGCCAAGATGCCCAAACCACCGGAATAGATCGGGAAACTCTCGTGGAAACCGAATTCGGCACAGAAATAGGCGACCAGATCGCCATCCTTGAAATTCAATTCCTCGTTGCGCTCCAGCGACTCGCTCATGTAGGTGTCAAACGAAGACAGCACCCGGTTGTAATTATCGAGAAAGACATAATCCTTCGCCGCCTCTTCCAGGTGACTCTCGTCAATACGCTTGAGGAAGGCCTTGGGATTGTGGCCGACAGCCTCCCACAACTTGGGTTGCAAACGCGAAAAAAGGCTGCGCGCCGGGCGTTCCCAGCCATACCACAGGTTATCGGAGAGTTCCTGTAGGCGTTGCAAGCGCGGCGGCACGCGCGGGGTAACCTGACACTCGAAGGCGGTACCTTTGTTCATGAGAAATCCTTGTCAATGTAAATCAGTCAGTCAGCCGTATAAACGACTCGCGATAATGTTTAAGTTCGTCGATCGACTCATAGATGTCGGCCAACGCGGTGTGCTTATTTTCCTTCTCGAAGCCCGTCAACACCGTCGGTTTCCAGCGCTTTGCCAATTCCTTCAAGGTAGAGACATCCAGATTGCGGTAATGAAACCAAGCCTCCAGCTCAGGCATATAACGGGCCAGAAAGCGACGATCCTGGCAAATCGAGTTACCACACATGGGCGAACTGCGCGCCGACACATGTTTCTTCATAAATTTCAGCATAGTCATCGAAGCCGTCGCCTCGTCCAGGGCCGATGCCCTGACGCGATCAACCAGACCGGACTTACCATGCGTGCCCTGATTCCACTTATCCATCCCGGCCAACACCGCGTCCGTCTGGTGG
>SXRG01000089.1 GCA_005793645.1 Burkholderiales bacterium | reverse complement strand
CATCATCTTTTTCTGGGTCGCGCGCATGGTCATGATGACCCTGCATTTCACCGACAAACTCCCCTTCCACGAGGTCTATGTAACAGGCCTCGTGCGTGACAGTCATGGCAACAAGATGTCAAAGTCCAAGGGCCATGTGCTTGACCCCATCGACCTGATCGACGGCATCACGCTCGATGCCTTGGTCGAAAAACGCACCACCGGCCTGATGAACCCCAAACAGGCCGATGCCATCGCCAAGGCCACCCGCAAGGAATTCCCCGACGGCATCAACAGCTTCGGCACCGACGCGCTGCGCTTCACATTCGCCAGCCTCGCAACACACGGCCGCGACATCAAATTCGACCTGCAACGCTGCGAGGGTTATCGCAACTTTTGCCACAAGCTGTGGAACGCCGCCCGCTTCGTGCTGATGAATTGCGAAGGGCAAGAGATCGCTCAAACCGCCGTGGAGCCGACTGTCGCAGACCGCTGGATCCTCGCCCGCCAGCAGCAGATGCTCGCCGCCATTCACGAAGGCTATGCGCAATATCGATTCGACCAGGTCGCCCGCGCCCTTTATGAATTCGTCTGGGACGAATACTGCGACTGGTATCTGGAATTGGCCAAGGTACAGATCGGCCAGGGCGGCCCCATTGCGGCCAACACGCGCCGCATCCTGCTGGAAGTACTCGAATCCACCCTACGCGCCGCCCATCCGTTAATTCCGTTCGTCACCGAGGAACTCTGGCAAGCAGTTCGCGCGGTACAAACCGGGCAACCCGAAACCGACACCCTCATGCGCGCCGCCTTCCCACTCGCCGGCGACAACACTGCCGCCCACGCACTGGACGAATTCAAGTTGCTTGCCAACGCCTGTCGCGCCCTGCGTAGCGGCATGGGCCTGCCGCCGGGGCAAAAGGTGCCACTGGTCATCGAAGGCGACGCATGTGTCATGGCCTACGCACCCTATCTGCAAGCGTTGGCGCGCCTGGAAAGTGTCAGCGTCGTTGCCCGGCTACCTGCCGATTCAGACGCCCCGGTTGAGGTTGTCGGCCCCTACCGCCTGATGCTCCTGATCGAAGTGGATCGTGAGGCCGAAATCGCCCGCCTGGACAAGGAAATCGCCCGCCTTACCGGTGAGATCAGCAAATGCGACGGGAAACTCTCCAATACCAGCTTCGTTGATCGCGCCCCGGCCGCGGTCGTCGAACAAGAACGCACCCGCCTTGACGAATTCAAAACCACGCTGGAAAAGGTCAAGACCCAACGGGCACGCCTATAGATTCAACTCAATCCGAAGTCACCAACCAGACCCTTTTGAAATCCGCGCAGTCCTTGGAAACACGGGCTTCCGCTTCCCGTTACCGCTCAAGCACCCCCGTAGCTGCACCCGCCCGTATGACCTCAGGCACGGGGTCCTTATCGGTGAAACTGGCCCATTCCCAAGCCTCGGGTTGATCCATGAGGGCGCATAGCAACTGGTTATTAAGTCCATGACCAGACTTGTAGGCATCAAACTCAGCCAGGATCGGATGGCCGGCAAGATACAGATCACCCAGCGCATCGAGCACTTTATGTTTAACAAACTCGTCCGCATAACGCAGGCCTTCCGTGTTGAGAACGCTGAACTCGTCCATCACGATAGCGTTGTCGAGCGTCCCACCGAGGGCTAAACCATGGGCGCGCAGGTACTCGACATCGCGCATGAAACCAAAGGTGCGGGCGCGGCTAATCTCGCGGATGTACTCAGCACGGGAAAACTCCAAGTGCAAGGTATTGCCCGATTGTTGCAGGGCTGGGTGATCGAAATCGATATGAAAGGCAAGTCGGTAGCCCTCGTAGGGACGAAACTCAGCCCACTTGTCACCATCTTCCACCCGCACAGTACGCAAAACGCGCATGTACCGGCGCGGCGCGGCCTGCGCCTCCAGACCCACCCCCTGAATCAGATACACGAAGGGGGCTGACGATCCATCCATAATCGGTATTTCCGGGCCATCCAGTTCGATCAGTAGGTTGTCGACGGCAAGCCCGGCTAACGCGGACATCAGATGTTCCACGGTAGCCACCTTGGCACCGTTTGCCTCCAGGGCAGAACACATGCGCGTATCGGTCACGCGATGCGGCTCAACCTGGAATTCGGGTTTTTCGGGAAGATCCACGCGCCTGAAGAGGATCCCGGTGTTGACCGGCGCGGGTCGCAGAGTCAGATTGACCTTGCGGCCTCCATGCAAACCGACACCCCGGGTATGAACCGTGGACCGTAAGGTGTGTTGCGAGATCATAGTGGCATTGTTTTCCTGCGGCTCACCGCGCTATTGACGGTTCAAATGCAAAATCCTGTACCGTGCGGCGGCACGGTACAGGAGCCTACTAGACAACGCGTGTCAACAGGCGATCAGTTTGCCTGATTACGCAGGAAGGGCGGGATATCGAAGACATCCTGATCACGCAGGAAAGGTGGGATATCAAAGACATCCAGAGGTGCCGTTGTCCCGGCACTTGAGCCACCTACACCAACCGAATGCGCCCGGCTCGGGTGTACCCGCACCGTGCTGCCCTCGGACGAACCATTCACCCCAGAACCACTATACAAAGGCTCCGGATCAGTCCCGGTCCGCACCACGCGTATCGTCGGACCAGGCTTTGTTTGCGCAGCATGCGCCTGATTGGCCAGTCCTGTTGCGACCATGGTCACACGAATGTTCTCTCCCATGGCCTCGTCCAACACCGTACCCACGATCACCGTGGCCTCTTCGGCGGTGAACTCCTGAATGGTCCTCATCACCTCGTGGTACTCCTCCAGGGTCAGGCTGTCGTTGGCCGTAATGTTAACCAACACACCACGCGCGCCCTTGAGATCGACGCTTTCCAGGAGCGGACTGTTGACCGCGGCCTGTGCGGCGGTACGGGCGCGATCTTCGCCGCTGGCTTGAGCGGAGCCCATCATGGCCATGCCCATCTCGCTCATCACGGTGCGCACATCGGCGAAGTCCACATTAATCATGCCAGGGTTGGCAATAATCTCAGCAATGCCTCCGACGGCACTGTGCAGCACATCGTTAGCCGCCATGAAGGCATCGGTCAGCTTGGTCTTGGCCCCTAACACCTGCATCAGTTTTTCGTTGGGGATGATAATCAGGCTGTCCACATATTCAGACAGGGCCTTGAGGCCTTGCTCGGCCGCACGATTACGCTTGCCCTCAAACGAAAATGGCTTGGTGACCACTGCCACGGTGAGGATACCCAGCTCCTTTGCGACCTCGGCCACCACAGGAGCCGCGCCGGTGCCGGTGCCGCCGCCCAT
>SXRG01000088.1 GCA_005793645.1 Burkholderiales bacterium | reverse complement strand
TCGGACACCGCCATACCCGCGCCCAAGCGTTTGCATAATTGGCGGAATGGCCGATCCGTTACGCCGGCCATAGGCGCGACGATGAGGTTGTTTTTGAGGTGATAGGAGCCGATTTGCACGCTGCTTGGCTGGCGCGAGGACGCGTTGATTGCCTAAAAGGGAGGCAATTCTACTCCTGTCGTGACGCGATGTGTGGGCATGGTGGTGGCCAATTTGTTTTATCTGACGGATGATCGGCGCCATGACTTTGGCACTTTCCTTGTTATGGCCTGCCCTGCTTGGTGCTTTTAGCGTCTTCGGCTTCGCACCATATGGCTACTTCCTTGTGCCTATCGTGAGCCTGGCGTTGCTCTTTGTTCGGATGGCCTATGTGGCGCCACGCAGGGCCTTTTGGCAGGGCTATGCGTTTGGTCTCGGGTATTTCCTCGCCGGGGTCTCGTGGGTCTTTGTAAGCCTGCATAAATTTGGTCAGATGCCTTGGCCCTTGGCCGCCCTGGCGACCTTTCTGTTCTGCGCTTTTTTGGCGGTATTTCCGGCCTTGGCTACCTGGCTGGCTGCGCGTCTGACGGCCAATGCGTCTTGGCGTTTGGCCTTGGCTTTGCCGGCGAGTTGGATGCTGTTGGAGTGGGTTCGGGGTTGGATCCTGAGTGGTTTTCCCTGGTTAGCCGTGGGTTATGCGCAGGTGCCCGAGAGCGCACTGGCGGGTTTTGCACCCATCCTTGGCGTGTATGGGGTTTCTTTGTTGACGGCCTTGGTGGCGGGTGCCATGGCCCTGCGTTCCCGCGTGGGTTGGATCGCGGTGGCTGTTATCGGATTGACCGGCTGGGGTGCGCAATCGCTGCGCTGGACCGATCCTGTCGGTGCCCCGGTGACGGTGAGCCTGGTGCAGGGGAATGTGGTGCAATCGATGAAGTTTGACCCGGCCCGGCTTGAGCAGACCCTGTTGGGCTACCTGAATCTGGTGCGGCGTAGCGAGGGGCAGCTGACGATCCTGCCGGAGACAGCCTTACCGATGTTCTGGCGCGAGGTGCCAGCGGACTATCGCGCTGCACTGGCGGACGCGGCGCGGGCGCGTGGCGGGGATGTCCTGATCGGGGTGCCGATCCTCGATATCGAGGGCCGTTATTTTAATGGTGTGGTCAGCCAGGGTCAGGCACCGCAACAGACCTTTCACAAGGTTCACCTGGTGCCGTTTGGCGAATTTGTGCCGCCGGGATTTGCCTGGATCGTGGCGCAGATGCGCATCCCGCTCGGCGACTTCTCCCGTGGTGAGCCTGGTCAGCTGCCGCTGGCCGTGGCGGGACAGAAGGTGGCCATGAATATCTGTTACGAGGATGTCTTTGGCGAAGAATTGATCCACGCCTTGCCGGCGGCGACCCTGATGGCAAACATTAGCAATGATGCCTGGTTCGGAGATAGCGGTGCACCGTGGCAGCATCTGCAGATCGCGCAGATGCGGGCGTTGGAGACGGGACGCGTCTGGTTACGCGCAAATAACACGGGCATCACGGCGGCCATTGGCGCCGATGGCCGGGTTATGGGTCAGTTGTCACCCTTTGTGCAAGGTGTGCTGGAGATTCGGGCTCAGGGGCGGAGCGGACTGACGCCGTTTGCCCGTTGGGGTAATGTGCCTGCCCTGTTGCTGGCGGCACTAATCTTGATGGTTTCTGGATGGCGTGGACGGAGATCGCGGTTTGCCAGATGAGGCGATAAAATACGCCATTCTTTTATGGCGTATTTTGTGATGCGTTTGACCCATTTATCGCATGGTGGTGGTTGTGGCTGCAAGATTGCGCCGGCTGTTCTCGAGCAGATCCTTGCTGAAACTCCGTATGCCCGAGGGTTGGCCTCGGCCTTTCCCGACCTCCTGGTAGGGATCGAATCCTCGGATGACGCGGCGGTCTGGCGCCTTAATGAACGGCAGGCCATTGTTGCGACCACCGACTTTTTCATGCCCATCGTCGATGATCCGTTTGAGTTTGGCCGTATCGCGGCGACCAATGCGATCTCCGATGTCTATGCCATGGGGGGGCGCCCGCTGTTTGGTCTGGCCTTGGTCGGGATGCCGCTCGACAAGTTGTCGCACGACATCATTCGCCAGATTCTGGCCGGCGGCGAGACGGCCGCACGGGCGGCGGGGATGCCGATTGCAGGCGGCCACTCGATCGAATCCGTGGAGCCAATCTATGGTCTGGTCGCCATCGGCGTAGTCGATCCGGCTCAGGTTAAGAAAAACAGCGCGGCGCAACCGGGCGATGTGCTGATTTTGAGCAAGGGTTTGGGTGTGGGCATCTACTCGGCGGCACTCAAGAAAGACGCACTGCCTGAAACTGGCTATGCGGCGATGATTGCCTCAACTACCCGGCTTAATACTCCTGGGCCGGATCTGGCTGCCCTTGAGGCTGTGCATGCCCTCACCGATGTGACGGGCTTCGGTTTGTTGGGCCATGCCTGGGAAATCGCCCGTGCCTCCGGCCATCGGATCGAGATCGATTGGTCGGCGGTGCCGCTTTTGTCCGGGGTTGCCGAACTGGCGCAGGCGGGGTTTGTCACGGGGGCCAGCGGCCGAAACTGGGCCAGCTATGGTCATGCGGTGGCCTTGTTTGAGGGCTGTGCTGACTGGCAACGCGCCGTGCTGACGGATCCGCAAACGAGCGGGGGTTTGTTGGTGACTTGTGCGGCTGATGCGGTGGAGGCCGTGTTGGCGATCTTTGCAGCGCAAGGATTTGCACAGGCCACTGTGGTAGGCCGCGTTGTGGCCGGGACAACGGGGCTTACGGTTAACGGCTAGACGGCGTCTGGCTCAAGGCGTGGTTTAGATAGGCGCGCAGGCGCGCCGGTTTCAACGGTTTGTGTAGCAGGGTAAAGCCCGAGGCGGTCATGGCAGCGATGGTCTCGGGGGCCGTATCGCCGGTGATGATGGCGGCGGGCAGGGTCTCGTCCAGTTCACGGCGCAGCCAGGTGACGCTGGCGATCCCATCCATGGTGCCCGGCAGTCGATAGTCGGAGAGGATGCAATCCGGTAGGCGGCCAAGCTCGCCGAGGGCGTCCAGCAGGGCCTCGGCCGAGATGGCGGCAACGACCTCCATGCCCCATTCGTGTAGTAGGGTCGTCATGGCGCTCAGGATAAGGGTGTCGTCTTCGAGGAAGGCAATCAGCGGGGCCGCGTCGCCAAAGGTCTGGAAGGCGATGAGATCGTCAGTGGCTGAATCGGCGGCAGGGGTGCAGCGGGGCAAGCGGAAGGCAAAGCATGAGCCACGGCCGGGTACGGAGTGCAGGTTGATCGTAGTCCCCAATAATTGGGCCTCGCGTGCTACGATGGCAAGCCCCAATCCCAGACCCTTGGCGCGCTGGCGTTCCGGGTTGTCGATCTGGAAATATTCCTCAAACACCTGTGCCTGCTGGTCTTCGGCAATGCCCAACCCGGTATCGATGACCTGCAGTTCGGCGGTGTCACCGCGCCGCCGCGCCGCCACCACGATGCGTCCTTGCGGGGTGTAGCGAATGGCGTTGCTGACCAGATTCATCAGGATGCGCTCGACGAGGAGTGGGTCGCTCTGAACATGGAGGTGGCAGGGCTTGATGTGCAGTTGCAAGCCTTTCTCAGCGGCAGCGAGGGCAAAGTGTTGCTGGAGGTTGCCCAGCACCCGGCTGAGGGGAAAGCATTCGGGCTGTGCCAGAACGATGCCGGCATCGAGCCGGGAGAGGTCAAGCAGACCGCCTAGCATGTCCCCCATGGCGGCGGCCGAGGTATCAATGAGCGCTGTCAGGCGCTGGAGTTCTGGCTCCTGGCGTTCCGCGACCTTGTCTTTGAGGGCCGAGATAAAGAGGGTGAGGGCGTGTAGCGGTTGGCGCAGGTCATGGCTGGCGGCGGCGAGAAATTTTGATTTGGCGCGCACGGCTGCCTCGGCCGCCAGTTTCTGCTCGGTCAGTTCAGCGGTGGCGGTGCGGATGCCGGTTTGCAGGTGCTCATGGACATGGTCCAGGGTCACGGCCATCTCGTTGATGTCGAGTTCGAGTTGGCGTAGTTCACCTTCAGTTTTTTCGACTGGGCAGCGGGCCTCCAGTTGGCCACGAGCCAGGGAGTGAACGGTGTTGGTGATGCGGTGCAGGCGCCGTGCCAAGCGGTGACTCAGGGTCCAGGCCATGGTGGCGGCCAGCAAGATCAGAGGCAACAAGAAGGTGAGCAGGGTGAGCAGGGTCTCTTTCTGGGCGCTGCGGATGGGCGCATCGTCCAGGACAACGAGGACTTGACCGACCTCGTTGCCAGAACCTAGGACCCCCTCGAGACCGGTGGCCTGCGGGTTCTGGATTAGGCCGATGGGCCGACGGAAATAATAGCGATCCCCGACATGCCGTTCGGCGTAGGTCTGTATCTGCCGTGTGTCGTTGAGCAGGTCCGTTTGACCGCTGATGACCCACCATTGCCCCTCTTTGTCGGCGATGCCGATGGCATCCCGATCGGGATGGATGCCAGCATGGTCGGCCAAGCGTTGCAGGTTGGCGATGTTGCCGGTGAACAGGTCATAGACGGCGACCTCGGCCAGTTGGCTGGATAGGTCTCGGCCACGCTGGCGCAGGGCGGCCTCGGCCTCGCGCGTGTTCTGGTGCACCATGTAGCCCGCAAACAGGATCGCGCTGAGGGCTGTGGGCCACAGGGTCAGCCAGAGCAAACGGCCGCGTAGCGTCCCGATGCAGCGGCGAAGACGAGCAGGCCAGTTCATCGGAGGGGCCGCCCGTTAGTTACCACTCAAGCGTGGTGGGTTTTTCACGGGATTTCAGGCTAGACCTGCCCTTTGTGCGACGAGCACGGCCTCGGTACGGTTGCCGGCATCCAGGGCGCGCAGGACAGCGGTGACATGGATCTTGACCGTGCCTTCGGTGAGGTGGAGGGTCTCGGCAATTTGACGATTACTCATCCCTTGGCCCATTAGACGCAAGACCTCCAGTTGCCGCTCGGTGAGACTGGACAGGCGAGGCCCGCTGGGACTGGCGGGGTGGGTTGGCAGTGCCGGGGTTGTCATGCGTGGGCTGAGCAGATCTGGCGGGGCATAGACCCCTCCCGCCATGACCAGATGAATGGCCGACACAATGACGGCCGGAGCGGCAGCTTTGCTGATATAGCCCATGGCACCGGCAGCCAGGACTTGGCGAACTTCATCGGGACGATCGGCGGCAGACAGGACGATGAGGGGGATGTCTGGAAAACGCCGACGAAATTGGGTGATGCCGTCAATGCCTGTTCCGCCGGGCATATTGAGATCCAGCAGGGCCAGATCTATTGCGCTGTGCTGTGTGGTGATGGCATAGGCACTGGGGTAATCAACGGCCTCGAGAATCTCGATGTGGTCGTTAAGTTTTTGGAGAACTGGTTTGACCCCTTCCCGGAATAAGGGGTGATCGTCGGCGAGCAGTATCTGCATGTTAGGGGTGAGGCGGTGCCCATGGTAAAAGAGGATCGCTGGTGAGTTTATCCTAAAGCTATGGGATGTCCTATGACTAAAGTTATTTTTTCGAGTCTAGCCCTAATCGCTGCCAAATCGCTGTTGTCAGCGCTGCCTGGTTTAGGGTGTAGAAATGCAACCCCGGCGCACCGCCGGCTAATAGCCGTTCGCACATGGCCGTGACGAAATCCAGCCCGAATGCCTTGAT
>SXRG01000087.1 GCA_005793645.1 Burkholderiales bacterium | reverse complement strand
GCGTCCTGATCCAGCATGATCTCGATGAGGTTGACGCCGTGGTGGAAATCGACTGTCTCCAGCTGCGCCAAATCCGCCTCACTTTCCAGGCGACGATGCACGATACCAAAGGATTGCGCCAGCAACGCATAGTCAGGATTGATGAAATCGCAGTCAATGAAACGGCTGTTGTAAAGGTAGTGCTGATTCTTGCGGATGAGGCCCATGGTGCTGTTGTTGAACAGGACGATAGTCAGCGCAATACCATAGTTCACCGCCGTCATAACCTCCATGGCGCACATCTGGAAACCCCCGTCGCCAAGGATGGCGAACAGCGGTTTTCTAAGCGTACAGCCAGCGCCGATAGCCGCAGGAACGGCGTGACCCAGCGAAGAAATGCCAGTATTCGGGTAAAAACGGTCCTGGGCGGAGACCCGGTAGAAGTTCTGTGCAAACACAATGTTGTCATCAAACATCGCCAAACCATCAGGAAAACGCTGTTCCAACCATCCATAGAAGGCGCGGACATGGTCAAACTGGTGATTAAAGATCGTCGTGCCAGCAGCATTGGCCTCAGCCTGAAAGTTAGCGATGAAGGCCGCAATATCCACCGATGCCTTGGCCGGCAGTTTCTCTTTCACCAGCACCGCATCCAGCGCCACCAGATAGACACCCAGGTCTGCCTGCACCGCCAGATCGGCACAGAAGACTTTTTCTAGTTGCTGGCCGCTGTTGTCTACTTGAATGAGGCGTTTTCCCGCCAACAGATTGCCGTCCCACGCATAGCTGGTGCGCTCGTTGAACCCCGCCCCGAACACCAACACCAAATCGGATTTCTGCTCTAGATAGCGCATGGCATAGCCACTGGAGGTAACACCCAGACTACCCAGCGCCAGCGGGGAACGCTCATCAAACACCCCCTTGGCCTTGAGGCTACTGGCGACCGGGATATTAAGCCGCTGGCTGATGTGGGCCAGCGATTCCTGGGCACCGGCCCGCAGGCAACCATGGCCAGCCACGATGAGCGGACGCTCCGCAGCGCGAATCAGGGCTACGCTCTTTTCGATGGCTTGCGTGCTGACCCCGTATTCGCAGCAGCCAGAACCCAAGGCGATCTGCTCCAGGATGGCGTCATCCACCACTTCCTTCTGGATATTGAAAGGGAGGCTCAAGACAACCGGACCGGGCGTTCCAGAACGCAGATGCTTGGCCGCTTGTTGCAGCACCGTCAGCAGGTAATCCGTGCGTTCGATCAGTTTATGATAGCGCGTGATCCCGGCAAACAAGGCCACCTGATCAATGCTGCCCCCCTCGCCGGAGCTCTCCTGCAATCCCCCTTTACCAAAAAAACGGGTGGCGGTCTCACCTGTAATGACCAGAACCGGCAGGCTGTCCGCGTAGGCATTGGCGATTCCGGTCACCAGATTCGTTGCGCCCGGCCCAGCGGTCGTGATACAGGCCCCGATACGCCCCGATGCGCGTGCGTAACCGCCCGCCATAAAGGCCGCACCTTGCTCGTGTTTGACCAGCACGGTACGAATCTTCGAGGCATAAAGGTGGTCATACACCGGCAGGATATGTGCGCCAGGGATCCCAAATACCGTATCAATCCCCAACCGCTCCATGTAGCGGACAAGCAGTTCTGCAACCGTGATGTTCATTGCCTGGCGATGAATTCTTGTTCAATTGGACACATTGTAAAGGAAGCCTCCGGTCTTTGATGTGGGCCATTGACCCTGCTCAATGACAACCTCACATGCAGAGCCGACACTGTGCACTCACAATTCACAATCACGCCATGACAAACCCACCCGCTCAACCCGCCTTCTTTGCCACTGTCCCGCCCATCATACTTCACGATGCCCTGGCCGAACTGCTCGGTGCATCCACTGACGGACGCATCGAATATCTATATGCGGGTGCAGTCGCTCTCGCCGGCCACTCCTGCCCCACGGTAGCGGGTGCCTGGCTGATGACAACACGGGCCTTGGCACATCTCTACCCGGACCAACTGCCAGAACGCGGCCAACTGGCGGTCGATTTTCGGGATGCGCAGAACACCGGCACCACCGGCGTCGTCGCAGCAGTTGTCGGCTGGATCACCGGAGCCGCTGGCGATGGTGGATTCAAAGGTCTAGCTGGCGCACATGCCCGTTGCGGACTGATGCGTTTCGGTGTGCCCATGCAAGGGCAGTTCCGCATAACCCGTCGCGACACCCGCACTGAAGTCGAATTGGATTATCACCCTGAGCGTGTTCCTCCGCTGCCAGAGATGGCCGAACTAATGGGTGCCATCAAATCCGGGACAGCCCGCGCTGAACAGCAGCGTGCGTTCGGAAATGCTTGGCAGGATCGCGTGCGCCGTATTCTCATAGAACACGGCAACGACCCCGAACTGGTCACGCTCAGGCCTTGCGGCTGATTTCCGCCCGAATCGTATTGAGCAGGCCGCGGCTAGCGTCCTCGACCATATCCAGCACCTGATCGAAGCCCTCCGCCCCACCATAATACGGATCGGGGACCGCCTGCCCGGTCCATTGCTCTGAAAAACTCAGAAACAAACGCACCTTGTGACGATGCTCGGATGGGCAGATAGCCAACAGATTTGCCTGATTATCCTCATCCATCGCCAGCACAAAATCGAAGCGAGAGAAATCAACCACCGCCACCTGCCGCCCACGCAAGGACGACAAATCGTAGCCGCGCGCCGCCGCCGCCGCCTGCGCCCGTGTATCGGGCGACTTACCGATATGCCAGGACGCCGTCCCAGCCGAATCGATCTCAATCTGGCCACTCAACCCAGCCCGCTCCACCTGAGCGCGAAACACCCCTTCGGCCGTCGGCGAACGACAAATGTTGCCTAAACAAACAAAAATAACCTTGTACATGCGTTATGAAGCCCTCAAAAGAAACACAATTTTACAAGGATGCGTCACCCGCGCCGCGCTCATCGTTTGCCTCCACCTGAGGCCTTCAACAGAAGGGCATCCATCCGCCGCGATGACAAGATCCGCCGCAACCACCAAAACACATGCGAAGGTACGGTAACGGGATAACGCGCCCGAGGACGGCGACTTTCCAGCGCGTGGACCACCTTGGCCAACACTGCCTCAGGCGGCTGGGTAAAGGGTGCCGCCGGGCCCGGTTTTTGAAGGCGTGCCATCTGCCCCTCATACTCACGCTGATGTACGCTGTGTTGCCAATCAATATGCCGCAAAAAGTGCGGCAGACAATTATCGCGAAAACGCGAAATGATCGGCCCCGGCTCTATCAGGCTGACCTGAATCCCCGTACCGTGCAATTCCTGACGCAAGACATCCGCCATCCCCTCCAACGCAAACTTGACACCCACATACGCACCACGATAGGCAAACGCCGCATAACCCAGCACTGAGCTGTTGAACACGATACGCCCTGCGCCCTGCCGCCGCATCACCGGTAGCACGCGATTGGTCAGCTCGATCCAGCCAAACAGATTGGTTTCAAATTGCGCCCGCAGCGCGGGGCGAGTCAGATCCTCCACCGCGCCCACCTGCCCATAACCCCCGTTATTAAACAGCGCATCCAACCGCCCATCGGTCGCCACCAGTACTGCATCCACCGCCGACAAAATTGACGCCGAATCCTCCAAATCAAGCTGAATCGCCTCGAACCCCTCCTCCGCCAACCGTGCCACATCCACTCCCTTGCGCGCCGTCGCAAACACCCGCCAGCCCCGCGCCCGCAAGCCATGCGCAACGGTGTAGCCGATGCCAGTGGAACAGCCAGTGATCAGGATGGAACGAGAAGTCACGCTATTTTTTCACGCAAACTGTCCAAGGTGCCTTGGTCGGCGCGGACGCGAAAAAAGGCACCGGCCGCATCGGCATGTTCCGAGAGCACTTCACAACGCGCAAAAATATCGCCGCGCAGTTGCTGTGCGGTCCAGGGCAGAAAAAGCTCCATCTCGATCAGGTCTCGCTGAAAATACGCCATGATTGCCTGATGCAGATGCGTGATGTCCTCCGGGCGCCGCGCGCTCATCACGATGCAACCCGGATAGCGGACATACAGTTCAGCGGCGTATTGGCTTTCGCTTTCCGCTTGGAAAGCAACGGATGTGGCCGGCGTAACCAAGTCACCAGGAAGACCGGCCGGCCGGTAAGCCACGCGATCGATCTTGTTGAAGATCCGAATCCGGGGTACATCCTGCGCACCGATCTCAGCCAGCACCTCGTGGGTCGTTTCCAGTTGCCGTTCAAACCCGGGATCACTCGCGTCGATCACATGCAGCAGCAGCGAAGCATCCAGAGCTTCCTCCAGCGTCGATTTGAACGAAGCGACCAATCCATGCGGCAGATTTTTGATAAATCCCACGGTGTCGCTCACCAGCACGCGTGGAATGCCTTCGGGATACAAGCTGCGCACGGTGGTATCGAGCGTGGCAAAGAGTTTGTCAGCAACCAGCACCTCACTGCCAGTGAGTGCGCGCATCAAGGTGGACTTTCCCGCATTGGTATAGCCGACCAGTGCCACGCTGGCAAGTCCTTGGTTGGTTTGTCGACGCACCCGCTGCGTTTTGCGATCCGCTTCCATCGCAATAATTTCTTTCTGCAATTCAGCAATACGGTCGCGCAATTTGCGCTTATCCAGTTCGGTGTGGGATTCGCCCGCACCGCGTCCACCCACACCACTGCGCTGGCGCCCTTGCGGCCCAGCCAACTTCGCCGCCTCACGCAGGCGGGGCGCCATGTAGCCGATGCGAGCGATTTCCACTTGCGCACGCGCAGCGGGTGAACGCGCATTGCGATGGAAAATCTCCAGAATCACCATCGTGCGATCCATAACCTGGCAGCCCACCTCTTTTTCAAGATTGCGCGCCTGCGACGGTGAAATCTCGTGATCCACAAAAAGGACCTCAATCGGCACGGTCGAAACGCTGTCACCATGGGTGTCGCGGCCAATCTCCCCGTCGATCGACGCATCAAAAGGCATGAAGTCAGACAGTTCATCGGGGTTATTTCCGACGAAATGGCGCATTTCCTCCCGTTTTCCGATCCCCAGATACGCCGTCCGATCAAAGCTAGAGCGCTTTTGCACAAAACTGTGGACCACCTTAAAACCTAACGTCTTGGCCAGTTCGCGCAATTCGGCCAGCGATGCTTCAAATTCAATGTCGCTCACGCCGGGGCGTTGCACCGAGGCAGCGATGGCGTACTGAGGCTTATCTATGTTTTGCATGCAACGATCAATTCTGTTGTAAGTTTCGCTGACAGTGTACTCAATCCAAATCCGGCACTTCCACCCCGAACAACTGTTTCTTGAGTCCTAACAAACGGTCGCGCAATTCGGCCGCGCGTTCAAATTGCAGGTCGCGGGCGGCGATATGCATGTCCTTTTCTAGGTGTTTTATTTCTTTAGCCAAAGTCTTTTCATCCATAGCGGCGTAGATGGCGATAATCTGAGCGGCTTTCAGTTCCTTTTGTGCAGCGTCGGCATCGTACACCCCATCGATAATGTCCTTGATACGCTTGACCACACCGCGCGGCGTGATGCCATGCGCCGCATTAAAGGCAATCTGCTTGGCACGACGGCGTTCGGTTTCGTCGATAGCCCGGCGCATGGAATTGGTGATCTTGTCAGCATACAGAATGGCCGTGCCGTTGAGGTGCCGTGCCGCGCGACCGATGGTCTGGATCAGGCTACGCTCACTACGCAAGAACCCTTCCTTGTCTGCGTCCAGAATCGCCACTAGAGACACCTCAGGCACGTCGATACCTTCACGCAACAGGTAGATCCCAACCAACACAGCGAACACGCCCAAACGCAGGTCGCGCAAAATCTCGACCCGTTCAACCGTATCAATATCCGAATGCAGGTAACGCACCTTGATGCCGTGATCGGTGTAATAGTCGGTCAGTTGTTCGGCCATCCGTTTGGTCAGAGTGGTGATCAGCACGCGCTCATTTTTCGCTACGCGCAGAGTGATTTCGCTCATCAGATCATCAACCTGAGTGGTCGCCGGCCGGATAATGACCACAGGATCAATCAGACCCGTGGGGCGCACCACTTGTTCCACGACCTGTTGCTGATGCGCCGACTCATACGCAGCGGGCGTGGCCGAGACGAACACGGTTGGCCGCAACATGGCCTCAAATTCCTCAAACTTGAGCGGCCGGTTATCCAGCGCTGAGGGCAGGCGGAAGCCATAATCGACCAAGTTCTCCTTGCGCGCCCGGTCGCCCTTGTACATCGCTCCCACCTGCGGTATCGCAACATGCGACTCGTCAAAGAACATCAGGGCATCCGCTGGCAGGTAGTCAATCAAGGTCGGCGGCGGCTCGCCCGCCTGGCGGCCCGACAGATGCCGTGAGTAGTTTTCGATACCCTTACAAAAACCGATCTCGGACAGGAGTTCCAGATCAAAACGGGTGCGCTGTTCAATGCGCTGCGCCTCAACCAGCTTGCCCTCACGGTTGAACCAGTCCAGCCGCGCGGCCAACTCGACCTTGATCGTATCCACCGCGCGCAGCACCGTCGCCCTCGGAGTGACATAGTGACTGGACGGATAGACAGTAAACCGGGTCGGTTTGCCCAACACCTCACCGGTCAGCGGGTCAAACAGGGACAGGCCCTCGATCTCATCATCGAACAGGGCAATGCGCACCGCCGTCTCGGCGTTTTCGGCCGGGAAAATATCGATGCTGTCGCCGCGCACGCGAAAGGTCCCGCGCACAAAATCTGCCTCGTTACGCGTGTATTGCATCTCGGTCAGTCGTTTCAGAATCGCCCGCTGATCCATCCGCTCGCCCTGACGCAAGTGCAGGATCATGCCGTGATAATCAGACGGATCGCCAATACCGTAGATCGCCGACACCGTGGCGACGATCACGCAGTCGCGCCGCTCCAACAAGGCCTTGGTGGCGCTCAAACGCATCTGCTCGATATGTTCGTTGATCGACGAATCTTTCTCGATAAACAAATCGCGCGCCGGCACATAGGCCTCGGGCTG
>SXRG01000086.1 GCA_005793645.1 Burkholderiales bacterium | reverse complement strand
GGTGCCGTCCTGGATGCGGCCGAGCAGGCTGGCGAGCGCGGTGGCGGTGACAGGGCTGGCGGCGATGTCGAGTTCGGCCTTGTTCAGGGCGGCGGATACTTCGCCCATGATCCAGTTGGCGGCCAGCTTGGCATCGGGCTGGTGCCGTGCGGCAACGGTGGCTTCGAAGTAGTCGGCCATCGCGCGGCTGGTGGTGAGGGCGGCGGCGTCGTAGGCCGACAGCCCGAAATCGACCTGATAGCGGGCCTGTTTGGCCTGCGGCAGTTCGGGCAGGGCTTTGTTGATCTGGGCGCCAACGGCCAGGCCGAACTGGATGCCGCGCTCGACCGCGCCCCGGTTTAGCACCGGCAATACGCCGGGCAGGGCGATGTCCACCGCCGAGGCCTGGGTGTTGGGCGCGGCCCCGAAGGCGGTGCTGGCGCCGGAAAAGATCTTCGACTGGGTGGTGAGCTGGGTGTGGATCTCCAGCCCGATGACGACTTCCCATTGCATGGTCATCTCCAACAAGGAAACGCTGAATAAATGGCTGCGCGGATCCTGGCGCTCAAACCGCTCGCTACGGTTCTGGTAGATGACCCCATCAAAACCCTCCCGGAACGCGGGTGTGCCAGTCGGTCGCCAACTGGTACTGGTGCGCGCAATTGAGCATCTTTGCCTCGGCGAAGTAGTCGCCGATGATCTGCAGACCGATGGGGCGGCCGTTGCGGCCAAGGCCGCAGGGCACGGACATCCCGGGCAGGCCGGCGAGGTTGACGGCGATGGTGTAGATGTCGGACAGGTACATCTGCACCGGGTCGTCGGCCTTTTCGCCGAGATTGAAGGCGGTGGTGGGCGTGGTCGGGCCCATGATGACATCGCAGACCTTGAAGGCCTCGGTGAAGTCGTTGGCGATCAGGCGGCGGATCTTTTGCGCCTGGATGTAATAGGCGTCGTAGTAGCCGTGCGAGAGTACATAGGCGCCAATCAGGCTGCGGCGCTCTACCTCGGCGCCACAGCCTTCGGCGCGGGTCTTTTCGTACATCTCGGTGAGGTCGGCGTATTCGGCGGTGCGGTGGCCGTAGCGCACGCCGTCAAAACGGGATAGGTTGGAGCTGGCCTCGGCCGGTGCTAGCACATAGTAAACCGGGACCGACAGGCTGGAATTGGGCAGGCTGACCTCGACCGTGGTGGCGCCCAATTTACGGTATTCGGTCAGCGCGGCCTCAACGGCGGCGGCGACATCCGGGGCCATGCCGGCGGCAAAAAACTCCTGGGGCAGGCCGATGCGCAGGCCAGCGAGTGGCCGGTTCAGGTCGCGCGTGTAATCCTCGGCCGGGCGTTCCAGACTGGTGGAATCACGCGGGTCGTGTCCGGTCATGACCGAGAGGGCCAGGGCGCAGTCAGCGGCCGAGCGGGCCATGACGCCACCTTGGTCGAGACTGGAGGCAAAGGCAATCATGCCGTAGCGCGAGACCCTGCCGTAGGAGGGTTTGATGCCGGTGATGCCGCAGAGCGCCGCCGGTTGGCGGATCGAGCCGCCGGTGTCCGTGGCGGTGGCGACGGGGCAAAGCCCGGCGGCGACAGCGGCGGCCGAACCACCGGACGAGCCACCCGGTACGGCGGCCGTGTCCCAGGGGTTTTTTACCGGGCCGAAGAAGCTGGTCTCGTTGGAGGAGCCCATGGCGAATTCGTCCATGTTGAGCTTGCCCAGGCTAGGCATGCCGGCCGCCTTGAACTGGTGGATCACATGGGCGTCATAGGGTGAGACGAAATTGGCCAGCATCTTCGAGCCGCAGGTGGTGCGCCAGCCTTCGGTGCAGAAGATGTCCTTGTGCGCGATCGGTACGCCGGTTAGCGGCCCGGCATGGCCAGCGGCGCGTTGGGCATCGGCGGCGCGCGCCTCGGCCAGGGTCTTGTCGGCATCGACGGTGATGAAGGCGTTGAGGGTCGGATTGTGTGTGGCAATGCGGGCCAGATAGTCCTGACATAGCTCGACGCTGGAGGCCTCGCCCGCGTTCAGGCGGGTGGCAAGTTCAGTCAGCGTGCTCATTCAACGACCCTCGGTACCAGATACAGGCCGGCTTCGGTTTGCGGGGCGATGGCCTGGAAGGCGTCACGGCGGTCTGTCTCGGTGACGACATCGGCGCGCAGGCGTTGATGCACATCGCGGGCGTGCGCCATGGGGACAATGCCGGTGGTGTCCACCGCCTGCATTTGCTCGACCAGAGCAAACAGTCCGTTCAGGTGAGATTGGGTTTGGGCGGCATCAAAATCCTCCAGCCGGATGCGGGCTAGATGGGCGATGCGTTGGATGTCATCCAGGGTCAGACTCATGATTATTCAGGATCGCGGGTGTTAATAATTCCAAGGGGTTATTCCCCAAGGCCGGCTAGGGTATCATACGCGGCTATTTCATGACTTCATCCTTAGGATTCTCTCCATGTTCGGTTTCATGCGCGGTTACTTTTCGACGGATCTAGCCATTGACCTTGGTACAGCCAATACGCTCATTTATGTGCGTGACAAAGGTGTGGTGCTCGACGAGCCCTCGGTGGTGGCGATCCGTCAGGAGGGAACGACCGGCAAGAAGGTCGTGCAGGCGGTCGGCGCCGAGGCCAAGTTGATGCTGGGCCGAACGCCCGGTAATATCCAGGCGATTCGGCCAATGAAGGATGGCGTGATCGCTGACTTTAATGTGACCGAGCAGATGCTCAAATATTTCATCAAGAAGGTACACGATACCCGCGTCTTCCACCCCAGTCCCCGTATCATCATTTGTGTGCCGTCTGGCGCAACTCAGGTTGAGCGACGGGCCATCCGCGAGTCGGCGATCAGTGCCGGCGCGCGTCAGGTCTATCTGATCGAGGAGCCGATGGCGGCCGCGATTGGCGCCGGTATGCCGGTGGCCGAGGCGGCGGGCTCGATGGTGGTGGATATCGGTGGGGGCACCACCGAGGTGGGGGTCATCTCGCTGGGGGGAGTGGTTTATTCAACTTCGGTGCGAGTGGGCGGCGACAAGTTCGACGAGGCCATCATCAGCTACATCCGCCGTAACTATGGCATGTTGATTGGCGAGACGACGGCGGAGATGATCAAGAAAGAGATTGGTACGGCTTACCCCGGTGCCGAGGTGCGCGAGATGGAGGTCAAGGGCCGCAATCTGGCTGAGGGCATCCCGCGTTCCTTTACCATCACCAGTAACGAGATCCTTGAAGCTCTATTCGATCCACTCAACGCCATCGTGGCCGCGGTCAAGGGTGCGTTGGAACAGACGCCGCCAGAACTGGGGGCCGATATCGCCGAACGCGGCATGGTGCTGACCGGGGGCGGGGCGTTGTTGCGTAACCTCGATCGTCTGTTGCGCGAGGAGACGGGCCTGCCGGTGTTCATTGCCGAGGATCCGTTGACCTGTGTGGTGCGCGGTTCTGGTCGTGCCCTCGAAGAAATGGATCGCCTCTCGACCGTATTCACCCACGAATAAGCGGCGTACGGATCTGGCGATGGGATTGGCCACCTCGCACCGCGAGCCGCTGTTTTCCCGCGTCATTGGGTCCAATCTGCGCTTGATTCTGGCGCTGGTTGCCAGCTTGGGCCTGCTTTTCCTGGATGCGCGCCAAGGCTTGATGGCCCCGGTGCGTGCGGCTGTTGCCCATGTGATTGCCCCGCTGCAGTCGGCGCTGGCGCTGCCCTTTGTCGGCTTGGGTGATGCCTTTGCGTTCATGACACAGCACCGCGAGTTGTTGCGGTCGCAGGAGGCCTTGACTCGGCAACTGGCCACCTCGCAAGCGGGTCAACAGACCTTGGCGACTATGGTGGCCGAGAACGCCCAGTTACGCGCCCTTGCCCAGTTGCCCTTGCCGCCCGGTCGGCGGGCCTTGGTGGTTGAGGTGCTGGCTATCCCGGATGACGCCTTTTCGCGCCGGCTACTCGTGAATATGGGCGCTGACGCGGGGGTGCAGGCCGGCTCGCCGGTCATTGATGCCAATGGGCTGGTTGGTCAGGTGACGCGGGTGGATGCGGCGCGGAGTGAGGTGACAACCATCCTGTCTCGGCAGTTGTTTATTCCCCTTCAGGGCGCACGCAGCGGTGTGCGTTTGCTGGGGCGCGGGGCCGGTTCTGATGCGGCGGTGGAGATCCCGCAGATGGATGCGCATGGCGGCCTTGAAGTCGGTGACTTGCTGGTAACTTCGGGTCTTGACGGGGTCTATCCACCGGGTCTGCCGGTGGCCAGGGTTCGGGCGATTCGGCCGCCGCGCGGCAACTCGCCCTTTGCGAGTATGGTGGCGCAGCCCGTTTCTGGGGCGGGCCATGCCGGGCCGCTTATGATTCTGGTCCCGGTTGCAGCCGGGGGGGCGACGCCATGAGTCTGATTAAACCCCTCCTCTTGCAGGGCCACGCGCTGGAACTCCCCGTGCGACCGGGTTGGGTGCGTCTTGCGCTCCTGCTGGCCGTGTTGGTGACCTGGTTGCCATGGCCGGAGGCGATGGCGTGGTGGCTGCCCGATTTCCTGCTCATGACCCTGCTTTATTGGACTTGGCGTGCGCCGATGCAGGCGGGGATCGGTATAGCCTTTCTGCTGGGCTTGTTGACCGATGTCGATCGCGGTGCCCTGCTGGGGGGGTATGCCTTCAGCTATAGTCTGGCCGCGTATGCCGTGTTGCGCATGCGGGTGCGTCTCGGGGGCTTTGACTGGATCGGGCGAGCTGTTCATTTGGCCCCTGTTCTGCTGGTGACCCCGGCCTTGGCCTTGCTGATTGGTGAAGCGTCGGGCTTTCATCCGGATGCTTGGTATCTGGCATCGGGTCTTACGGCAGCGGTGTTATGGCCGGGCTTGGCGTGGGTCCTGGACGGCACCGGACGGGTGTCCTCGCATGTGGAAACTTCGCGTTCGGGCGCGCTGTGAGTCAGTTAGTTAATACGGAGGGGGCGCGGGAGGAATTCCGGCGTCGCAGTCAGATCGCGGTCTGGGGGGTGCTGGGCTTGTTTTGCATCCTCTTTCTGCGTTTTGTGTGGCTACAACTGATTGAGCATGACCGTTACAGTGCCCTGTCCGAGAACAATCGTGTTTCGCTGATCCCGAATATTCCACCGCGTGGGGTGCTCTATGACCGCAACGGGGTGGTGTTGGCCTCAGGCGACTGGGGATACGCACTCGAAGTGATTCCCGAGAAGATCCCGGATCTGCCAGCCCTGTGGGCACAACTCGGCGAGGTGGTGCGGATTGAGGCGGTGGATCTGCGCCGCTTCCGTCGCCTGCGTGAGGAGGGTCGTCCCTTTGAGGCGGTGCCGATCCGGCAACGCCTGACGGAGGTCGAGGTGGCGCGTTTCGCGGCTCAGCGTTATCGCTTTCCCGGTGTGGAGATGCGGACCCGCGACTGGCGTTCGTATCCGTTCGGGCCGACCTTTTCGCACTTGATCGGTTACATCGGCCGCATCAGCCAGAAGGATAAGTTGGCTTTGCAGGAGGCGGGTCGCTGGTCGGCCTATCGAGGGGCCCAGTACATTGGCAAGGCTGGGGTTGAGAAACGCTACGAGGCCTGGTTGCACGGCCAGACGGGGTTTGATCATGTTGAGGTCGATTCGGGGGGGCGAGCCATCCGTTCGCTTGGACAGACCCCGGCAGTGGCCGGGGCTAATCTGACGCTGCATGTCGATGCCGGTTTGCAACAGGTGGCCGAGGCGGCGTTTGGCCCCTATCGCGGCGCGCTGGTGGCCCTTGACCCCACCAATGGCGGGCTGCTGGCGTTGCTTTCCAAGCCGGGTTACGACCCGAATCTGTTTGTGGATGGGATTGATGCGGATGCCTGGCGCGGGCTCAATGAATCGCTCGATAGGCCGTTGCTCAACCGTGCCTTGCGTGGGGTTTACCCACCCGGCTCGACGATTAAACCGTTCATGGCCCTGGCGGGGCTGGAGTTGGGCTTGCGCAAGCCATCGGACAGCCTTGCCGACCTGGGCTATTTCAGCCTGTCGGCCGGGGGGCATCGCTATCGCGACTGGAAGAAGGATGGCCATGGAACGGTGGATCTGCATAAGTCCATCGTCATCTCCTGTGACACCTATTACTACCGCCTTGCACATGAGATGGGCATCGAGCGCATGCATGATTTTTTGCTCCAGTTTGGCCTGGGTGAGCGTAGCGGGGTGGATCTGGACGGCGAATTGGCCGGCTTGATGCCGAATGCAGCATGGAAAACCCGGCGTTTCAAGCAACCCTGGTGGCCGGGTGAGACGGTGATCGCCGGGATCGGCCAAGGGTATATGCTGGCTACGCCGATGCAACTGGCCGTGGCGACTATGGCGATCGCCAATGACGGCGTGATTTACAAGCCGCAGATCGTCCGTGCCTGGCGTGATCCCAAGGATGGCCGCAGCCATACGGCGGCACCGGAGGTCGTGCGGACCCTGAACTTGAAGCCCGAGCATCTGCGATTGGTCAAGGCGGCGATGCAAGCGGTCACACAGCCCGGTGGGACAGCCGCTGGCGCTGGCACCGGGGCGACCTATACTTTTGCCGGGAAGACGGGTACCGCTCAGGTGGTGGCGATGAATGCGGCGGGGGGCAGTGTCAGCGGGTCGGCGCGCCATCGTGACAATGCCCTCTTTATTGCCTTCGCGCCGGTCGACAAGCCAACGATTGCGCTGGCGGTCATGGTTGAAAATGGCGGTCACGGGGGTTCTACGGCGGCACCTATTGCTCGTAAGGTTCTGGATTATTGGTTCTTGGGTCAGACGACACCGGGTGCGGCGGCCATGCCGGCGCCGGGGCCGGCCTCCGATGTGATGACAGAGGAGGGAGATCATGCAGATTGATCGCACGGTTGCTACGGTGGTGCGTGAGGGGGTGCGCGCTGCATTTCGCCATGCCGACCCTGTTCTACTTGGGCTCATCTTGGCCTTGCTGACCCTGAGTGCCCTGACCGTGGCCAGTGCGACCAGCGGCGCTTATCTGGCGGGTCACCTGATCAACATGGGCGTTGCCTTGGTCGCGATGTTGTTTCTCACGCAAGTGCCGCCGCAGCGCTTGATCCACTTTGCGGCCCCGCTCTATGTGGTGGGTCTGGCGTTGCTCCTGGGCGTGACGGTGGCGGGTGATGTGGTCAATGGTTCGCGGCGTTGGCTCAATCTGGGCGTAACGCGCATTCAGCCTTCCGAGTTGATGCGTCTGGCGGTGCCGATGGCCATGGCGGCTTATCTGCATTACCGCCAGGAACACTTGAGTAATCGTCATTTTGTGCTGGCTTTTCTGCTCTTGGCGCTGCCGGTCGGCTTGATCATGCGCCAGCCGGATCTGGGCACCAGCTTGCTGATCCTGGCCTCCGGATTTTTTGTCCTGTTCCTGGCAGGTCTGGCCTGGCGGGTTATGGCCGGACTGGTTCTGCTGCTGGGAGCGGTCACGCCGCTGGCGTGGATGTTTGTCCTGCACGACTATCAGAAGCAGCGCGTTCTGACCTTGTTTGATCCGGCGAGCGATCCGCTTGGGGCGGGCTATCACATCATCCAGTCCACCATTGCGATTGGCTCGGGGGGGCTGTTTGGTAAGGGTTGGGGCCAAGGGACGCAGGCGCGGCTCGATTTTCTGCCGGAGGGGCATACCGATTTCGTCTTCGCGGTGTACTCCGAGGAGTTTGGTCTCTTGGGCAACCTGGTGCTGCTGGGGATCTATGCGGCCATCGTGACTCGTGGCCTGACGCTTTCCTATAACGCTTCGGGCATGTTCGGGCGGTTGCTGTGCGGGGCGATCACGCTGACCTTCTTTACCTATGCCCTCGTCAACATGGGCATGGTCTCCGGACTCCTGCCGGTGGTGGGCGTGCCGCTCCCACTGGTGAGTTACGGGGGGACCTCGATGGTGACAGTGCTCCTCGGTTTTGGTATCTTGATGAGCGTTTCGTCGAATAAGAGCTTGGTTAAAACATGAGCTTTCTGGTGAGAACCCCCGAAGATCTGCGCTGCGGATCCCACCCTCAAAGGGGGGCAAGAAGACTAGTGACGGCTCAGCGCTTTCTTGGGAAGGTGGTTGTGATTTCAAGCATCTCCATGGGAGCGGCCGCCTTGCTGAGTGGCTGTGCAGCCCCTGTGACGACCCAATCCCCGACTTCGATCCAGGCAGCCAATGGCTTGGTGATGCCGCTCTCTACAATTCCTCCCTACAACGGCGGTGGCTATTACAAGGATGATGGCCCTGGGGCGAACCCGCCGGCTCATCTGGAGACGGTCCCGGATGCCGTGCCCCGGAAAGAGCCACTGCACCGCTATGCCAACGATACTTATCGGGTCATGGGGGTCTCCTATACCCCGGATACCTCCGGTCGGCCATATAAGCAAAAAGGTCTGGCATCCTGGTACGGGCGCAAGTTTCACGGCAAGCCGACCTCGTCCGGCGAGACCTATGACATGTATGCGATGACGGCAGCGCATCGGACCCTGCCTATCCCGTCTTTTGTGCGGGTGACCAATGTGGACAATGGTCGCAGCGTGGTTTTGCGCGTCAACGATCGGGGGCCGTTCCATAACGAGCGGCTCATCGATCTGTCCTACACGGCCGCCTATAAACTGGACATACTCAAGGGTGTGACGCGGGTTGAGGTGGAGCGCATTGATCCGGAGCGCATGGACTCCGAGCGTGTTGATCCGACCAAGGCGTCCGATCCCGCACCGCTGGCCGAGCCTATTCGTGTCTACAAGGCGCAGGAGATCCCGGTGATTCGCGCCCAATCTTTGCACAGCGAGGCGGTCCAGGCCGTGGGCGAATCGATCTGGTTGCAACTGGGGGCCTTTGGCAAGCGTGAGACGGCCGCTCAGCTCCAGCAACAGGCGGGTCAAGTCCTGGGGGCGAACCTGGTGATTCAACGCGAGGGTGGCGGCTTGGTTCGTGTCCAGGCGGGGCCTTTCGTTTCGCCGGCTGAGGCAGATCGGGCAAGCCAGACCCTGTCCGAGCGACTGGGGTTGAGACCGTATCGGATTGCCGAAGCCAAATCGACCGTTGTGGACAAGGCGGTCACGCCCCCACCCTCCGTGCCGGCGGAGGCCGTACGCGTAGTCCCGAGCGGTGCTCTGGCAGCCGTCACGCCGGCGGCTGTATCGGCCCCTGCCGTGGCCCCTGCGCCAGGTTTGTACTTGCAAGTCGGTGTCGTGTCCAAGGCGGAGGCGGCAGAGGCCCTGATTGGCCGCATGGGTACGGCTGCGGGATCGGGCGTATACCGTATTGAGGCGGGTACGCTGATCAAGGTCCAGACTGGGCCGTTTGCGACACCGGCCCACGCCGACGAAGCCGCCGCCGCCTTGGAGAAGATCCTGGGCGTGAAGCCTTTTCGCGTTACGCACTGATTGTAGGGGAGGGTGATGCGATTACGGATGGGTTGCCTCGTGGCATGGTTGTGCGTGTTCGCCACGCCTGTGATGGCCGAGACCGTTGTTTTGACTCCCGTGGTGCCGCCCACAGTGGCCGCACGGGTGTGGTTGCTGGTGGATGCCAACAGTGGCCGACCGCTGGCTGAGTATGAGGCCGATCGTAGCGTCGAACCCGCTTCGCTGACCAAGCTGATGACGGCTTACCTGAGTTTTGCCGCCTTGCGCGACCAGCGCCTGACCCTGACGCAGCGCGTGCCGGTGTCGGAGGCCGCCCTGAAGACCCGTGGGGCGCAGTTGTTCCTGCTCCCGGCTGCGCCGCCCACGGTGGATGTGTTGTTGCACGGCTTGATCACGGTGTCGGCGAACGATGCGGCAATGGCCCTGGCGGAGGCCGTGGCCGGTAGCGAGGCGGTCTTTGTTCAGACTATGAACAAGGAGGCTCGTCGTTTGGGCATGAACCAGACCCATTTCAAGAACGCAACGGGCCTGCCGCATCCGGAACATCGGACGACGGCGCGGGATGTTGTTCGCCTGACGCGGGCCTTGATGCGTGATTTTCCACAGCACTATCCGCGTTTTGCAGAGCGCGCATATACCTATAACCGGATCACGCAGTCAAATCGAAATGCCTTGTTGTGGCTGAATCCGTATGTGGATGGATTGAAGACAGGACATACCGCAAGTGCCGGCTATGCCCTGGCGGCCTCGGCGCGGCGGGATGGCCGGCGCTTGATCTCGGTGGTCATGGGGGCGGTCACGGAAGCTGTACGGACGGCAGACAGTCTGCGCCTGCTGAACTATGGTTTTGAGCGCTTCGAGACGCTGCGCCTGTATTCAGCCAGACAGGACGTGGCGAGTCTGGAGATCTTTCATGGCCGGAAATCCACCTTGGAGGTGGGTTTTGTCGAGGACTTTTATGTCACCGTACCGCGTGGTACCGGGCCGCTTCAGGCACAGGTGATTCGCCGCGAACCTTTGCTGGCACCCTTTCGTTTTGGTCAGACAGTGGCGACCTTGCGCGTAACCGCGGGCGGACAAACGGTGGGAGATTTTCCTCTGCAGGCCTTGACCGAAATGGAACGCGCGAGCTGGTTGGGGCGGCTTTGGGATAATCTGCGCCTGAAATACCGTGCGTGGACAAAACGCTGACTGAGTGCTGAGAGATGACGATGAGTGAGACGGGATCTCTGTTGCAGTTCCCTTGTGATTTTCCGATCAAGGTGGTTGGGGTGCGCAGCGAGGGATTCGCACAGCAGATCGTGGCCTTGGTGCAGGTGGCGATGCCTGACTTTAGACCCGAGACCGTGGAAATGCGTGCCTCACAAGGCGGGAAATACCTGTCGGTAACCGTGACGGTGACGGCCCGCTCGCAAGTTCAGCTGGATGCGTTGTACCAAGCGCTGACAGGTCATCCAGGGGTCAAGTTTGTGTTGTAAAGTGCGGCTATTTTTTCGAGTACGACGATCATGAGCAAGAAACGCATCGGCATCCTGACCGCCGGAGGCGATAGCCCTGGCCTCAACGCAGCCATCCGCGCGGTTGGTAAGGCCTGTCTGGGCCACCACGGTTTCCAGGTTATAGGCTTTCGCGATGGTTTCCGGGGATTGGCTGAGAACCGCAGCATGGCGCTGGAGGGCAGCCAACTCTCTGGAATCCTCACTCAGGGCGGGACCTTGCTGGGGACGAGTCGCGACAAACCGCACCGGATGCTGGTGAATGGCCAGCTTGCCGACATGACGGACGCGATTGCTCGCAATTATGAGGAGAATGGCCTGGATGGTTTGGTCTGCCTTGGCGGCAATGGCACGCAAAAGAACGCACTGCGCCTGGCCAACAAGGGCCTCAATGTCATCCATTTGCCCAAGACTATCGACAATGATGTCTGGGGTACGGACATGACCTTCGGTTTTGATACGGCGCTGGGGATTGCCACCGAGGCGATTGATCGCTTGCACAGCACGGCCCATAGTCACCACCGCATCATTGTGGTTGAGATCATGGGCCATCATGCGGGCTGGCTGGCCTTGGGCGCGGGGATTGCCGGCGGGGCGGATGTGATCCTGTTGCCCGAGATCCCGTATGCGGTAGAGAGCGTTGCTGAGGCGATTCGTGAGCGGAGTCGCAATGGCAAGCCGTTCTCTATCGTGGCCGTCGCCGAAGGGGCGCTGTCGCTGGAGCATCACGCGGCGCTCAAGGCCGCCGTGGGTAAGAAGAAAAAGGTCGGGGCGGAGACGGAGCTGGTCCTGGCCAGTCGTACCCTGCGACTCTCGGAGCAACTGCAGAAACTGACCGGGTTGGAGGCACGCGTCACCATCCTGGGGCATTTGCAGCGGGGAGGGGCACCGTCTGCCGCCGATCGCCTGCTGGCCACCCGCCTGGGCACGGCGGCCGCTGATTTAGTCGCTGTTGGGGTGTATGGCATCATGGTGGCCGCTGTGGGAGAGGAAACTCAGCCCGTGGCCCTTGAAGAGGTGGCGGGAAAGATCAAGACCGTTCCGCTCGAACATGAGTGGATCGCCAGTGCGCGCAGAGTGGGCACTAACTTTGGCGACTGAGACCTTGCAGCGGACTATTGATCGTCAGCGCCAGGCCTTGGCGGAGATGCTTTCTCAGCCGTTGCTTGAGGCCGCACACGCGGCCAGTGAGGTTTGGGGCGATTCGGCACACCTCGATGATGCGCTGGAAACGGCGATTCATCGCATTCCCTATTGCAAGTTCATGTATGCCTTGCGGCCGGACGGCATCCAGCTCAGCTCTAACCTGATGCAGCACGGCCGTGATGCCGGCGATGTCGGCCGCGATCGCTCGCAACGCCCTTATATGCGCGAGGCAGTGCCTATCAGTGGTTTTTTGTTGTCGCAGGCCTATATCAGTATGCGGGTGAAGCGCCCGTCGCTGACGGCTATCCAGTTGGTCCGTGATGACACCGGTCATGTGCTGGGCTATATCGGTGCCGATTTCGACCTGCGTGATCTGCCTTTGACACGCGAACTGGCTGACGAGCCGCGTAATTGGCGCCAGATCAAGGGTGATCCGGCCATTCGTGGTACGGTGTTTCACCAGTCGCGCAGCGATAGCCAGATGGATCTCCATATTGATACCGTACTGGGGGTGATGGAGGAGTTAATCCTTGATCATGGTGTATTCCACTGCAAACTGCACCTCTCCAGTAGTCGGGTAACGCTGTGGTTGATGGAGGATCCGTATCGCTACCGTTTGCTCGATATCGCCAGCCTGACCCGACCGGATATCTGTCTGACCTTTCCGCGATGTCATTACCCTTCACGGGGCGTCCCGCAGAGCGGGACAGGAGGGCGTCCTGACCCGGGTGTTGCGCTGATTCCGGCTGAGCATATCCGCGAGATCTTGCAGGCCATCAAGCGCCTGCGTTTCATCGATGAGACCTTTTATCTGCGCTCGGCGACCCTCAACATTTTCAATGGCATGGTGGCCTTGACCTTCTCCTGCGACGGCTCTCATTACCTGCCCTGGGACGAGTTCCTCACCAAGGGGGATGCCTTTTGGGTGAGCGGAGAGACAAGCGGTCATCCATGAGGCGCGAGGTATGAAGCTCTGATGCAGGTTGTGGTACGGTCCGTCCAAGTGCGCCAGTTCGGTTTGGTGCCCTACGAATCAACCTGGCGTGCCATGCAGGACTTTACGGTGGGGCGCGATGCCGATACGGAAGACGAGATCTGGCTCGTGCAGCACCCGCCCGTTTTTACTCTGGGACAGGCCGGGCGGCGTGAACATCTTTTGGAGGATGTGGGTATTCCGGTGGTGGCGATTGATCGTGGCGGTCAGGTAACCTATCACGGCCCAGGGCAAGTCGTGGCGTATGTCTTGTTAGATCTACGCCAGCGCGGCTATGGCGTTAAGGATCTGGTACGGCGTTTGGAGCAGGCGGTCATCGAGGTTTTGGCGGAGCAGGGAATCGTGGCATCCCGCCGCGCTGGGGCGCCGGGTGTTTATGTGGGTGATGCCGAGGAGATTGGTGGACACATGGGCGGGGCCAAGATTGCGGCTTTGGGCCTGCGCATCCGCAACGGTTGCAGTTATCACGGTCTGAGCCTTAATGTGGCTATGGATCTCAGCCCCTTTGCGGCGATCAACCCATGTGGTTATGCGGGATTGGCGGTGACGCAGATGCGCGATCAAGGCTGTTCACTGCCGCCGGAGGGGGTGGCTGATCGACTGGCCGGGCGTCTCCTAGCTTTACTGTGAACCGTTTGCCTTGCCGGCATAGTTGGTCAGGATGGTGCGGACATCCTCTTCCCACTGGTTCAGCAGGGGGCGCGACCAGGTGTCGGAGAAGAACTGGCGCCAGTGATTGAAGTCGTCGCTCATTAGGATGACCTCGTCCTTGCGCAGGATCATGATGATGCGCAGGGGAAGCATTTGCATCAGGAGTGGGGCTTTGTCTTCTGCTTCGCGCACGGCATCGGCCTTGCCGATGAAGAACAAGCGGACATGCGGATTATCGAAGCCACGCTTGACCAGGGCGCTATCTACGGGTTGCATCTTGACGATGGTGTAGCCGTGGTTGTTGGCGGCGATAGTCAGATCGTCGAAGGCGGTGCGTGGATCCGTTTTTTTGCCGGCAATTAGCGGTGCGGCATGGGCATGGCTCAGGCCGATCATCAGGAGGCAGGCGATAAAGAGTGCGGTCGACCTTAAAAGAAACTCGCCGGGCCGACTTAAAGGCTTTCGGGGTGGGCTCATAAGGCCACCTCGTCCATGATGGCGAGGTAGTCGCGTTTTAGCTCCAGGCAATCTGAGTGCAGGAGCGGGTTCTGGAGGCCTTCCGAAATCCAGGCCGGATTGATGGCGATGAGGGTGATGCTGCCGTCTTCGGCTTCGACCAAGGTGAAGCGGCAGGGCAGCATTTGTGCAGCGCGCACATCGATGTTGAGCGCTCGCTCCATCTTGGCAAAGTTGCAGAAATAGATGATGCGAACCTTACGGCCTTCCAGAGCCTGCGGAACGAGGCGTGCGTCAGCGGCCTGCTGGCGCACGAAGGTATAGTTTTGGTTGGTGATGGCAGCGATGAGGGCTGCATTCGCTTGATCCAGGGTATGGCCAGGCAGTTGCCGGATCAGGATGGGGACTTCACTGGTGGCCCAGCCCGTGCGGATGAACATTAGCACGAGCAAGAGGCCAACGAGGTGTGCGATTGAGCGGGTCAAGGGGTGGCATGAGGTGGTTTTGATGGGTCATCATATCCCAGCCGTGTTTCAAAAAAGGGACATGGATCCCGGGATGCGTAGCCGATTTTTGTATTATGTGCCGCGATAGATACAGCCGGCCCGGTCGGTTTCTTGAATACGGACCTCGGTCAGATCGGGCAGTATGGTGTGGAGACGGTTCCAGATCCAGACGGCGAGGTGTTCGCTGGTGGGGTTTTCAAGACCTTCTATTTCATTCAGGGTGCGGTGATCCAGATGGTCACGCAGGGTGTTGCAGGCAACTTCGATTGTGGCGAAGTCACAGATCCAACCCAAAGTGGGATCCAGCGGTCCACTTACGCGAACTTCAAGATGAAAACTGTGTCCATGCAGACGTGAACAGGGGTGTTCGGTCGGCAGACGGGGAAGTTGTCGGGCGGCCTCAAAGCTGAAGCGGTAAAAAAGTTCCATGCGAAGAATGCGTTGCTGTCAGGGTTGTTAGCCGCGCCGCATCGAGTCGAAGAAATCGGCATTGTTTTTGGTGATACGCACCTTGTCGATGAGAAACTCCATCGCTGCGAGATCGTCCATCGGGTAGAGTAGTTTGCGTAGTACCCAGGTCTTTTGCAGGACATCGGCCTTGACCAGTAAGTCGTCCTGACGGGTGCCGGAGCGGTTGACATTGATG
>SXRG01000012.1 GCA_005793645.1 Burkholderiales bacterium | reverse complement strand
GCGTAGCGGTCCAGATCCGCCTCGGTCTTGGTCTCGGTAGCGCAAACCAGAATGCAATCGGAAAGCTCGGCATAGTCCGCTCCCAAGGCATACCCCCCGTGGATGCCACGGGCAGCGAGGGCACGCAGGATCTCTGCGGCATCGCCCGGCAGGCGAATCACTGCCTCGTGGAAGGCGGGACGCTTAAACGGCTCACTCACCCCCGGCAACGCCGTCAAACGCTCCACCAGGGCACGGGTATTGGCATGGCTGGCGGCAGCGGTACGAGCCAGACCCTGCGGGCCCATCAGGCTCATGTAAATCGTCGCGGCAACCACCATCAACCCTTGGTTGGAACAGATATTGGAGGTCGCCTTGGCGCGACGGATGTGTTGCTCGCGTGCCTGCAAGGTCAAGGTGTAGCCAACCTTGCCATCGAGATCCACGGTGCGACCCACAATACGCCCTGGCATCTGCCGCACCAATGCCTGCTTAGCCGTCATAAAACCAAAATACGGCCCGCCGGAAGAGAGCGGGATACCCAGCGGTTGACCATCACCGACGCAAATATCGGCACCCGTACCACCCCATTGGCCCGGCGGTTTCAGCAACGCCAGCGGCATCGGGTTGACCACCGCGATCGCCAGCATACCTTGTGCATGCGCCCAGTCGGTCATGGCATCAACAGGTTCCAGCACGCCGAAAAAGTTGGGTTGCGGAATCACCAACGCAGCCGCGTTCGCGTCCTTCGGCAGGGTATCGACCAGGCTGTGGCCGCAATCGGTGCAATACGGGAGGGTGACCAACTCGATGCGTTGCTGGGCAACCAACGCAGCGGCCACCGCCCGATAACGCGGATTGACCGTGGCCGGCACCAGCACGCGACGACGATTCAGTTTGTCGGCCCGCACCGCCATCAAGATCGCCTCGGCCAGCGCGGATGCGCCGTCGTACAAGGAGGCGTTAGACACATCCAGCCCGGTCAAGCGGGTAATCAGGGTCTGATATTCATAGATGACTTGAAGCGTTCCCTGGCTGGCCTCAGCCTGATAGGGTGTGTAGGCAGAATAAAACTCGCCTCGGGTGACGAGGGGCCAAACTGCCGCCGGGATGTGGTGCTCATAGGCGCCGGCACCGATAAAATTCAGCCAGTCGCCATCCGCACGGGCGCGTTCGCGGGCAAGCCGCATCAGCGCCATCTCGGACAACCCCTCCGGCACGCCGGGCAATCCGGCACACTCAAGACCCGCCGGAATTTCGTCGAACAAGGTGTCGATTACCGGCACGCCGATGGCGCCCAGCATAGCCACGACATCGGCCTCGGTATGCGGAATGAAAGGCATGGATTTAATGCGCTTCGGCATCCACGGCGGCCTGATAGGCCACCGCGTCCATCAAGCTATCGAGATCTGCGGCATGAGCGGGTTTGACCCGAAACAACCAGTTTTCAAATGCGTCTTCATTGAGCCGTTGTGGCTCGGCCTCGATCGCCTCGTTCACCGCAATCACCTCACCAGCGATGGGCGCATACACATCAGAGGCGGCCTTAACCGACTCGACAACGGCACATTCCTCGCCTGCCGCCACCATACGGCCGACAGAGGGATTTTCGATGAATACCATATCGCCCAGGAGTTCCTGGGCGTGATCGGTTATACCCACAGTGACGCTGCCGTCAGCGTCCAAGCGGGCCCATTCGTGGCTGGGTGTGTATTTGAGATCAGTGGGGATAGACATGAAGCTCTCCAGGATTAAATCAGCGCCTTGCCATGGCGCACAAAGGGATATTTGACGACCTCGGCGGCCAGGGCGCGATCGCGGATAATGACCTCAACCCGATCGCCCAGTTGCACACCACTGGGTACGCGAGCCAGCGCAATCGATGCGTTGAGGGTGGGCGAGAAGCCACCACTGGTAATTTCGCCGGCACCGTGTTCGGTCTCAACCGGTTGATGGATGCGCAATACGCCGCGATCAATGAGCTTAAGGCCGACCATTTGCCGGTTACGCGGCAGGGATTTCAGGCTGTGTTTGCCAATAAAGTCACGCTCGCCGTCCATGGCCACCGTCCAGGCCAGACCGGCCTCAAACGGGGTGATTCCCTCATCCATATCCTGACCGTAAAGCGCCATACCAGCCTCTAGCCGCAGGGTATCGCGGGCACCGAGGCCGATCGGCCTGATACCTGCCTCCAGCGCTGCCTGCCAAAGAAAGGGCGCCGCCTTGGCGGGCAACATGAGCTCGAAACCATCCTCGCCGGTATAACCGGTGCGGGCCACAAACATCTCGCCCACGGGTGCGCCATAAAATGCTTTCAGAGTCCCAGCCACGCCTTCCAGACCCGGCATCGCCTGCCAAAGCTTGGCAGCGGCATTGGGCCCCTGCACTGCGATCATTGCCAGATCACGGCGCGGGATAATCTCCAGTTCTGGCGCATGGGCATCGCGCTGCGTTTCGGCCCACGCCAGATCCTTCTCGGCACAACCGGCGTTGAACACGATACGGAACCAGTTTTCGTTCAGGTAATACACAATCAGGTCGTCAATCACCCCGCCACCAGCGTGCAGCATGCACGAATACAGTGCGCGACCGGTGGTCTGAAGTTTATCCACATCATTGGCCAACAGGCGTTTCAGGAAGGGCCGTACCGCCTCACCACGAAAATCAACCGGCAGCATGTGCGAGACATCAAACATGCCGGCATCCCGGCGCACTTGATGGTGTTCCTCTAACTGGGAGCCGTAGTGCAGCGGCATCTCCCAACCGGAAAAATCCACCAACTTGGCATGCGCCGCACGGTGTTGGGCGTTAAGCGGGGTCTGTTTTAATGCAGTCATGTTTAAAGGTTCCGGGCAATGCCCGTATGGGCAGCGCATTGTCGCATTGGACGGTTCTTATGGGTAGTAGACCGCCAGGGTATAGCCCACCGGACGCGCATCGCCCAACCCCAACAGGACGCGCCACTCCGCCTCCGCCCTGGTCATGAGCAACGGAGCCGCTTCGGGGGGTAGATAGTCAATCGGGGCCAAGGTGCGAACGGCCAGCCGATCTCCTTGCGCGTCTTGCAAGGTGAGAACGAGATGCGGCCACGCCAGATTGAGCGGGCCACGATTGGCCAATGTGACCGTCAAACGGGCGTGTTCGCCAGGCAGTGTGTCAAGGGCGCTGCCCTTGATCTCCACGGCATCGGCCAAGCGGGCCGGCTGGGTCAGACAGCCCAGCGGGGCGCAAACGCGAACCAAGGCCGCATAAACCCCGGGCAAGTGGCGTTGCAGTGTGCTGCGCTCAATTAAGGCAACCTGCATCGCCAGCAACAATAGCAGTGCAAGCAGGGCCAACCCTGCACCAACGGTCCGTGTAAGAGACCGGCCCCCTGCGTGGTCACCCAGAACCGATGCTGGAGGCCCGCCCTCTGGCCGATCGGCGCCCCATAGGGGATCGCGCAGAGGCTGCGCACCAACGGGTACAGACGCGACACCCGTCCAAGGCGCGGCCGACGGCGGAAAATCTTCCGGTTCTGGCAATGCCGCGTCTTCAACCCCGTCGCGCAACATATCGTGAGCATTGAACACCAGCGCACAGTGCCGACAGCGCACCAACCCCTGACGCATCCCCAATTGCGCCTCGCTCACACGGTGCGTCGTCAGGCAGGCCGGGCAGGTGGTCCGCATGATCTAGTGCCGCACCCCGGCAAGACAGACCCAGCCTTCGTCCTCCCCCCATCGCTGCATGGTGAACGCCTCGCCGTAGATCGCCAGCACCGCATCGGCCTGCTCGGCCAGGATGCCGGACAGGACGATGCGCCCGCCGGACTGCACGCGACTGGCCAAGAGCGGCATCAAGGCCTTCAGTGGGTTAGTGAGGATATTGGCCACCAGTACTTGCACCGGCGTATCCGGGGCCGCATCAGGTAGAAAAAAGTCTGCTGTCACCCCATTGGCCGCCGCGTTGTCACGCGCCGATTGCACCGCCTGCGGATCAAGATCGACCCCCCAAACTCGCACCGCGCCCAGCTTGGCCGCAGCAATGGCCAGGATGCCGGAACCGCAACCGTAGTCGAGCACCGTCTCGCCGCCGGGACGCCCCAAGGCAGAGACTGCGCCCCCTTGGGGGGCAGCGACCTGCGGGAGCGTGGGGGTTGTCCCCTCGCCACCCTGAAGGTTCGCCTCCAGCCAGCGCAGACAGAGCCGCGTGGTGGGATGGCTACCGGTACCAAAGGCCAAACCCGGGTCCAGCACAATGTTGATGGCCTTGGCGTTCGGGGCCTCGTGCCAGGTCGGCACGATCCAGAGCCGTTCGGAGATCTGGATCGGATCAAATTGGGACTGTGTCAGGCGCACCCAATCCTGTTCCGGCACGGATTCAAGCTGGTAATCGGTCTGTGGGTCAACCCCGGCAGCGGCCAACAAGGCCGGCACATCGGTATCGACATTGAGCAGGGCTACTAGCCAGTTGTGCGCCCAGGCATGCGGATCGGCCAGACCGGGTTCGCCGAACTGCGGCAGTTCGCGCACCGTCCCGGCGTCCTGATCCTCAATCGAGACCGTCAGTGCACCGGCCTCCATCAAACGATCAGCAACGGACTCCGCCGCATCTCCCGCCACGGCCAGACGCAACGAGACCCAAGCCATTACTTCTTATGCAACCCGAGCTTCTGTTCCAGATAATGGATGCTGAAGCCGCCTTTGAGGATAGTGGCATCGGTAAGCAGCTCCTGATGCAGCGGGATATTGGTCTTAATCCCCTCGACCACCATCTCGGACAAGGCCACGCGCATGCGAGCGATAGCCTGTTCGCGGGTCGCACCGTAGGCAATCAGCTTGCCGATCATCGAATCGTAATGCGGTGGCACATAGTAGTTCTGGTACACATGCGAATCGACCCGGATACCGGGGCCGCCCGGCGTGTGATACGAGGTGATGCGGCCCGGCGAGGGCACGAAGGTCTTGGGGTCCTCGGCGTTGATCCGGCATTCGATGGCATGGCCACGGAAATGCACATCCTTCTGCGCCACCGACAAGGGCTCACCGGCCGCGATCCGCAAGGATTCCTGGACGATGTCGACCCCAGTAATAAACTCAGTCACCGGATGCTCCACCTGAACGCGGGTATTCATCTCGATAAAAAAGAACTCGCCGTTTTCGGACAGAAACTCAAAGGTGCCAGCGCCACGATCACCAATCTCGCGGCAGGCCTCGGCACAACGCTCGCCGACCTGGTTACGCAGCTTGGCCAACAAACCCGGGGCCGGGGCCTCCTCGATGACCTTCTGATGACGACGCTGGGTGGAGCAATCGCGTTCCCCCAGATGCACCGCATTGCCATGCGTATCAGACAACACCTGAATCTCGATATGGCGCGGGTTGCCGAGAAACTTTTCCATATACACGGTCGGATTGTTAAATGCCGCCCCAGCCTCGCCCTGGGTCATCTGCACCGACTGAACCAGGTTGGACTCGGTATGCACCACACGCATGCCGCGTCCGCCACCGCCACCCGCCGCCTTGATGATGACCGGATAGCCAATGTCCTTAGCCATTCGAATCCACTCGTCCTGATCCTCGCCCAGCGCACCTTCCGAACCGGGCACCACGGGCACGCCGCTGGCAATCATGGCCGCCTTGGCAGCCACCTTGTCACCCATCATGCGGATGGTGTCGGCACGCGGACCGCAGAACACGAAGCCGGACTGCTCAACTCGTTCGGCAAAATCGGCGTTTTCGGACAGGAACCCATAACCGGGGTGAATGGCCTCGGCATCGGTTACCTCGGCCGCCGCAATGATCGACGGCACATGGAGATAGCTCTTGACCGAGGGTGCCGGGCCAATACACACCGACTCGTCGGCCAGCTTCACATACTTGGCATCGGCATCCGCCTCGGAATGCACGCAGACGGTCTTGATTCCCAGCTCGCGACAAGCACGCTGGATGCGGAGAGCAATCTCTCCTCTGTTCGCAATCAATACTTTTTCAAACATGGCCGCGGCCTCAGCCGATGACGAACAAAGGCTCGCCGTATTCCACCGGATGCCCGTTCTCGACCAAGATCGCCTTGATCACGCCCGATGCATCCGCCTCGATCTCATTCATCAACTTCATGGCTTCGATGATGCACAGCGTATCGCCCGCCTTCACCGTCTGGCCCACACTCACAAATACCTTGGCGCCCGGCGACGGAGAGAAATAGACGGTACCGACCATCGGTGATTTGACCTGATGGCCTTCCGGTTCAGCCGGGGCTGAGGCTGCCGGTGTGGCGGTAGCGGGGGCCGCAGCCGGACTGGCGGCATAGGCCATGGGCGCGGGAGCATACATCGGCGCCGCCATCGGGGCCGCACGGCTAATACGCACCTTTTCCTCGCCTTCAGTAATCTCCAGCTCGGAGATGCCCGAATCCTGTACCAGATCGATTAGTTTCTTGAGTTTACGCAGATCCATAGTCATGACCCTCCAGCGCATTCAGGGCATAGCCCAGCGCAAATAAATAACCCATCGCACCCAACCCGGAAATGACACCTACCGCCTTGTCCGAGAAATAGGACTGCTGACGGAAAGATTCACGGGCGTGCACATTTGACAGATGTACTTCAATAAACGGGATCTCAACGGCCGCCAAGGCATCGCGCAGAGCGACACTCGTATGGGTAAATGCGGCCGGGTTGATCAGGATAAAACCAACACCCTCATTTTTCGCCGCGTGAACACGATCGATCAGGGCGAACTCGGCATTGCTCTGGAAGCAGATCACCTCCACCCCGGCGGCGGCACCTTGCTCGATCAACGCCGCATCGATATCGGCCAAGGTCTGCTGACCGTAGTGTTCCGGTTCACGCGTGCCCAACAGGTTGAGATTAGGGCCATGCAGAACCAGAATACCCTTGCGGGCCACGCCAGAGGCCGCCCCGGCATCCGGTTCAACGGTGGATTTGGTAGAACGCCGACGCGCCATGGTGATCGCCCAAAGCTAAATTACCGCCAGTTTGCCGCAAATTGACCGTCGTTGTCCAGATTTTGCGTACCGACAATTTATATTAGGCCAGTACATCTCCAAGGCTCTCCAGCAGACAAGCGGCCACACGCAACGGCATTAGATCGGCGCCAGTCGACAAGTTAACCAAGGTCGGCGCACCCGCTCCGTCGGCCACCGCACCAAAACGCGCCGGATCCGTAGCGGGATACAAACCCACGCCGGGTCTGCGCAGAGCGGCTGCCAAATGCATAAGGCCGGTATCGACACCCACCACCGCGCATGCGCCAGCGATATGAGGAATTAGATCCGCCAGCGGCATTACCGGCAGCGCTTGCGCGCCCGTACAGGCCGCGACGATGCGCGCCGCCCGTGCCGCTTCGCGCGCATTACCTGCCGGGAATACTGGCGTTAACCCAGAATCAACCAATTGCTGCGCCAACTCGATCCAGTCCACCTCGGGATATTCCTTCTCCGGTCGTGCCGTACCGTGAAAACATAACACCTCCGTGCGCCGCACCTCGCCGCCCAACGACACCCCATAACGCACCGGTGCAGCGACATCCAGCGCATAGCCCAACGCCTGCGCCGTCAACATGCGGTTACGCAAAATGGCATGCCATTCACGCGACGCGGGATAGTGATATTGATAGAAATGGGAGGCCAGCGGCTCGCGCGCACTGGCGGCATCCAGCCCGGCGCGCGGCCCCCGCGCCTGTACCGCGAGCAATGCACTTTTCAGCAGACACTGACTGTCCAAGACCAAATCATACGTTTCGACCCGCAACGCTCGCCGAAACGCCGCCATCTCTTGCCAAGTTGATGCCTGCCCCAGCGTCTTGCGCCAACGCCGAATCGCCACTGGAATTACTCGATTCACCGCAGAATGCAGCGCCGGAATGGCCTTAAAACTCTCCTCCACCACCCAATCGACGGACAATCCAGAAACGGCTGTCGCCGCATCGGTAACCGCCGGAAGCATGTGCACCACATCGCCCAAGGAAGAGGTCTTAATGATCAAAATCTTCATGGCGGGGATTATTGACCAAATCATAAAAATACGGTGATACACT